>WQTX01000068.1 GCA_009786075.1 Bacteroidota bacterium
GCCACGAATGCGTAAATATTTACAATGGTATGTGAAATTGTATGCCGTTATATTTGCGGTAATGATTGTATTGTTTTTTGTGCCGTTGCAATATATTCCGGCTTCGTTTGTGGCGGTGTTTGTAATAATGTTGAGTCGAATGTTACCGGCAATGCTGGTACAATTACTTGACAAAGCCCAAAAGCATTAGTAAAAAATGAAAAATAAAAAGACAAAACAACGAATTAAAATTTTCGATAGTATTGCGATAATTGCAATGCTCGGAATTATTGCTTGGATAGTTACCGACTTTTTCGGGGGTATGTTTATTTGGTTTGTATCATATCCGCTTGTTATTATTCCTGTAATAATCCTGTTTGTTGTTTCGTTTGTCGAAACTATTACGTCTGTTATAAAAAGAGGAATACATGCTAACAGGATAAAATTAACAGCACATTCAATGATAATTGTTGCAATAATAATACTCAATGTATATAATTCGGAATTGTTTAAATCCAAACAAATATTGAAAGCAGCATTAAAAGATGATTTGTTTTATTACACGTTGATTTTCAGAGAAAATGGGAATGTAGAAAATAGAATTGATGGAGTGTTTGGGTACACAGAAATTATCAAAGGAACATATTTTTTCAAAGGAGATACAATCATTTTCAGTAAAAAACCTTATAAAAATGATTTTTTACCCGACACACTATTAATAGACAGAAATCAAGGAGTAATTTTTATTACGCAAAATAAAAACGGACAATTTAGTACAGAAGTAGAATGGTTAAATCATTTTAAGATAATAGAGTAGATACGTGCCGTGCGGTAAATTAACCACTAACCATTAACCACTATTTTAACTTATATCTCTCCACGAAACCCTCGCCACATTTCGATTTTTTAACCCTTTCGCAAGAATCGCATTATCTTCAAGTTCCAAATTCGGGTCTTGTTCTATGATTTTGAAAGCAACATTGCGAGCCAATTGCAAAATTTGCCCATCTTTGGCAAGGTTGGCAAGTTTAAATTGCAGCGGCATACCGCTTTGCTGCGTACTTTCAATATCGCCCGGACCACGTAATTTTAAATCCACTTCGGCAAGTTCAAAGCCGTCGTTTGAGTTTACCATAGTTTCGAGCCGTGTCATAGCATCGGAACTTAATTTATTGCCAGCCATAAGTACGCAATACGAAATTTCGGCACCGCGCCCCACTCGTCCGCGCAACTGGTGCAACTGCGATAAACCAAATCGTTCGGCACTTTCTATAATCATAACCGTGGCGTTTGGCACATTTACACCCACTTCAATAACCGTTGTGGCAACCATTATCTGCGCTCTGCCTTGCACAAATTCATTCATGGCAAATTCTTTGTCGGCAGGCTTCATTTTGCCGTGCACAACGGTGGTAACATAATTTGGAAACGGAAAGGCACGTGTGATGCTTTCGTAGCCGTCTTCCAAATCTTTATAGTCCAAACTTTCCGATTCTTTTATNAGCGGATANACNATATAAATTTGCCGCCCAAGGGCAATTTGTTCTTTGATTAAACCAAATACTCGCAGGCGTTGACTGTCACGAGCTACGGCGGTTTTTATCGGTTTTCGTCCGGGTGGCAATTCGTCTATGACCGATACATCTAAATCGCCGTAAATTGTCATTGCCAAGGTGCGGGGAATAGGCGTGGCGGTCATTACCAAAACGTGTGGTGTGGTGTGATTTTTTTTCCACAAACGCGCTCGTTGCGCCACGCCAAAACGGTGTTGTTCGTCTATAACGCACAGACCGAGATTTTCAAATTGAACAACATCTTCGAGCAAAGCGTGAGTACCTATTAATATATGAATAGTGCCATTTTGCAAATTTTCGTGAATTGCCGTGCGTTCCTTCTTTTTGGTAGAACCGGTAAGTAAAGCAATATTCAACGGCAAATCGGCAAGCAAGGTTGTGAGCGATTGAAAATGCTGCTGCGCCAAAATTTCGGTAGGCGCCATCAGGCAGGCTTGATGACCGTTATCGACTGCCATAAGCATAGATAAAATTGCAATCAAGGTTTTGCCGCTGCCCACATCGCCTTGAATAAGGCGGTTCATGTGTTTGCCGCTTTCTACATCGGCACGGATTTCGCCCATAACCCGAATTTGCGCTCCGGTAAGTGAAAATGGCAAATGATTTTTGTAAAACAGTTTTAACAATTTATCGTTAGTTCGCTGAAATACAAAACCATGCACAAACTCACGGTGTTCTTTCCGGCGGAATGCCAGCGACAGTTGCACCCAAAACAATTCCTCGAATTTTATACGGTATTGCGCTCTCTGAACTTTGTCTAAATTTTCGGGCAAATGCAACGTTGTGAGCGTTTCGTGCAAATTTGGCAAGGCAAATTCATCTAAAATATACGCCGGCAAAGTTTCGAGCACCTGTTCATTTTCGAGTTTTTTCAACGCCGCTTCCACCATAGTGCGAAACACTTTGCCGGTAATGTTGGCATTTTTTATTTTTTCGGTCGAAGGGTACACACCCACGAAACCGCTCGCTTTTTCGGTAAATTTTGCAAGCTCCTCAATTTCGGGGTGCGAAATGCTGTAATATGCCTTAAATTCGGTAATTCGCCCGAAAACAACATATTCCACATCGGGTTTCAGATAATTTGCAAACCATTGCACATTCGTAAACCACACAAGCGTAATAGTGCCGGTTCCGTCCGAAAATTGCGCTTTCAAGCGTTTTTTATGCCCTTGCCCTTCGCTTACCATGCTCGAAATATACCCTTTCAATTGCACCGAAGTCATGGTAGGTTCGAGTTCACGAATGGTGTAAAATTTACTGCGGTCGATATAGCGAAAGGGCAAAAAATTAAGCAAGTCGCCAATGGTGTGAATGTCGAGTTCGGTTTTCAACAAATCGGCACGTTTGGGACCTACGCCGGGGAGGAATTGTATGTCTGATGTGAGGTTTGACATTTGGAGCTATACCAATAAAATGTTTATAGTGATGTTATAGTAAATAATCAATAAAATTTAATGTCGTATTTTAATTTAATCTGGATTGCTTCGTCGTACCTCCTCGCAATGACGCTCTTTTGTTGGTTTGCGCTAACTCTCGAAGGAGCGTCATTGCGAGGAACGAAGCAATCCAGTTTTTTAAATAATATAACAATAATTAATATGCAAAATTAAAAATTCTTTTAAAGAAAAAATGTACATTTGCCACCGAATTTTAAATTTTATTAAAACTATGGACAGTGACGGTTATCCCCCGAGTAGTATTTTAACAAAATTTATACGAGTCTAAACGCCTTACGTTAGTCATCGTATAAAATTTACAGTAGTAACTTTAAAACATACAACACGATGATTACGTATATGGTTTGCAAAAACGGCTATTACGAAGTGCCGGAATATTGCTCAAAAGCATGGGTGCGTGTTACCAATCCTACCCAAGAAGAAACACAGTTTTTAATCGAACATTTTCAGGTTCCGGAATCTTTTCTCAACGACATTGAAGACACGGAAGAACGTCCGCGCGTGGAATATGAAGACGGTTGGCGAATGATTATTATGCGTTTGCCGTATAAATCGGAAGAAACCGAAAATTCATTATTTACCACCGTTCCGCTCGGGGTTTTGACCAATGGCGATACGCTCATTTCCGTTTCTCATAAACGCCTCGAAATGATGGACGATTTTATCGTATATTCGAGAAGAAAAGTCTTTGAGGAAAAATCGAATACGGATTTGATTTTGCATTTACTTGTATCGGCAGCGGTGTGGTATATGAAATATCTGAAAATAATTAATTTAGAAATTAAAGATGCCGAAAATCAATTGCAGCGTTCTATTCGAAATGAAGAACTTTTGGAACTGATGCGTTTAGAAAGGACTTTGGTTTATTTCATGACTTCCCTGAGAGGTAACGAAATTTTAATTCAAAAACTCAAAATTCTGTTTAAGCAAAAACGAATAAAACATGATAACGATTTGCTCGAAGATGTGGAAATTGAAATGCAACAGGCACGGACTATGGTTAATGTTTATAGCGATGTGTTAGCCGGTATGATGGACGCATTTGCAGCGGTAATTTCAAACAATGTGAACGGGATTATGAAACGCCTTACCTCAATTTCGATTGTTTTGATGTTCCCCACACTTATTGCAAGCTATTTTGGAATGAACGTGGAAACCGAATCACACATTTGGACGTTTGAATTTTTTATAGTTATCGCAGCATCGGTATTTATATCAATAGTGGGGGTTTATTTCTTTAGGAAAAAGCAGTGGTTGTGATTAGGGGTGGGGGGTAGTATTATTGTATTGTACTCAAAAAGTCGCGAATATACACATGTCGCACGCCCTCGTAAGAATTTTCAAACGACCGCTCGCCCGAAACTACTATTTTGGGGTAATTGTCCTTGATTTTCAAAAGATTGCCAAATTCTCGTTCAATGGTGTCTTCGCGCGAAAGTTCGATTGTTACTTGCACGTAGATTTTTTCGCCGTTTCGCTCGCACACAAAATCAATTTCGTTGGAATAAATTGTGCCCACTTTTATTGCGTAACCGCTGAAAACCAAATGATTGTACACTACGTTTTCTAATCGTTTTGCCTTATCCTGCGGTTTGTAACCACCCACAATGTTGCGTATTCCAAGATTTTCAAAATAGTGTTTTTCGCCAATTTCAAAATTCCGTTTGCCGGCAATATCGTACCTGCCCACCGAATGAATTACAAACGCCGATGTCAACGCCCGAATGTACTCATTCACTTGATTTGGCGACACCATTTCTTTTTGACTTTTCAAATAATCGCTGACTGATTTTGTGGAAAAAAGACCGCCACCGGTGTCGGCAAGAAATTTTACGAGTTGCTCCAAAAACAAGGAATTTCTGATGTTTTTTCGCTGAACAACATCTTTTAATATAATAGTAGCATAAATACTTTTCAAATATTCGTACATAATTTCCTGCTCAAAAGGTAGATTTTTCAAATACGGCAAACCGCCATAGTGCATGTATTTTTCAAGGCTTTCATCGCTATTTTCAAGATTGTGAAATTGCAAAAATTCGAGATACGACAAGCTGTAAATCGTAAATTCAATGTACCTGCCGCCAAGTTGGTTTGCCACATCGCTCGCAAGCATTTCGCTGTTGCTGCCTGTGATATAAATATCGTTGTTTTCGTCCAACGCCAACGACCGAATTGCAATGTGAAAATCCGTAATCATTTGAATTTCATCGACAAAAATATAGTTTTTTACATCGGTTTTCAATTTCGATTGCACATATTCGTGCAATTGCACATAATCTTTTATAAAATCAAACTCAAAATTTTCTTTGTCAATGTAAATAATATTCGCCTGTGCGTTATTTTTCTTTATCAAATCCATAATTTGAAAAAGAATGTAGCTTTTGCCTACTCGTCTGTGTCCTACAAGGACTTTTATGATATTTGTATTTATAAATGGCTGTATTTTAGCAATATACGCCTCTCTACTTATAAGATTTTCAAACTTTTTCATTACCGCAAATTGTAAGTATAGTTATAATTCTCTGCAAATATAATAAAAGTTTTAAATATACTTATAACTTTTAATAAATTTTACGAAGTTGTAATTATGCTTATAACTTTTGCTAAAAATCGTATTTATTATAAGTATGATTATAATAATCTACCAACCTCTGCCTGAAAGGCAGTGCTTTTACGCACATTGTCTTGCCTTTTAGGCAAAAGCGGGCGATTTTGTTGCCGTAGGTTGCGCTACGCTTACCTACGGTTATGAAAATTCGGCTTTTCAAGCCTTTTCTAACCCGTGATTCGCATTATTATAGTAAATATTGGAATTGCAAATATTTTACATACTTTTGCGCACTTTGAATAAGACAAAAAATAATACCATAAATCATGCAATTTTTACCTAAAAATAAAAAATTTGACACTATGTATATTGGAATTGTAAATATTTCACATATCTTTGCGCAGTCTGAATAAGCCGAAAAAAGACAAAAAACAAGGAGTAGGCACAATTTAAAAAAACTCATATTTATGAAAAAAACTTTTCTAAAACTAATGTTTGTAGCTGCTACTTTTTTAGCAACTACAATGACTGCTAATGCACAAATTCCGATTTCTTTTTCGGGTTTGTTAGGTTATGCTTCGCCACAAGGTGGTTACTTTAAAACAGACGATGGACAAAAACTGTCGAAATTCGGGTTGAATTTTGATTTTGATTTATTGTATCATTTAGACCAGTTTGACTATAAATTGGGTGTTGGTGTTACTTACAACGCTTCAATTTTATTTGGTGCCGACCTTGACGGGTTTTCAAAAATCGGTTTGTATGGATTGAGTCATTATGCTGTAAAAGGTCAATGGCGTTTCTTTAACACAAAAGTAAGTCCGTATGGTGCATTATCGCTTGGATTGAATCAATTCTCAACACCCGAAATAAGCATAAACGATGAGGTTGTTGTTGAATCTCAAAAAGCGTATGGTTTTGGTATTCGTCCGGAAGTGGGAGTTGATTTAGCGGGATTTTTGATTTCGGTAGGTTATGTTGTTCCAATGAAATATTCTGTTTATGATACTAAAGAAACTGCCGGTTGCTTGCAATTCAGCATTGGTGGACGTTTCTCTTTGTTCGATAGATAATATCAAAAAATAAAAAGTAAAAGGACTTTTAAAAATTAATTCTGTTTTTGAAAGTCCTTTTTTTTAATATGTTACATTAAAAAACAATCATTATGAAATTAAAATTATTTACACTAACAGCCTTTTTAGGCTTATTTTTGGGTGCCAATGCTCAAATAAATTTAGACCAAAGAATTAAAAAAGAAGGAGTTGTCAAAGGAGTTATTATTAAAAATGGTAAAGAAGAACAAGGTTACATAAAAAAAATTGCGGAAACTCGTAGGTTCCTTACAAATGGCGAATATAAAGATTATCAAGCACTTGATAATTTTCAGTATTTTATGTATTTTATACCAAAAAGTGAGTTTGAAAGCGCCGAAAAAATAAAAAATAATATGTACATAAAATACCGTCCGGAAGCTATTGAGGGTTACAAATACATTTACCCCGACGGTACAACATTGGTTTACGAAACGGTTATGTATTCCGACAAATCAAGTATAACGTTGAAAATGATTCCACAACCGGTATTTGTGAGAGTTGAATCGACAGGACGGTTGAATATTTACACATATTATATACCTCCTTCACAAATGGGCACTACATTAGAAGAAGTAAAAGGCGCAGAAGAACCACAAACACTTTTCCGCAAAGCAGGAGAAAAAGAGGCAAAAGCAATTTACACTATAAACATAGAAAAAGATTTGGCAGATTGCCCGAAAGTGGTGGCAAAATTCAAAAACGGCGAATATAATGTGATTGGTAAAAAAGGTAGTGATTCAAAACTTGTGAAAATCGCAAACAAACTTAACGCCAACGACGAAATGAAACTCGCAGCGCTTATGGAATACAATGAAGGGCTTTGCGATTAAAAATTCTAACTCAAAAAAAGAGGCTGTCTAATCAGATAGCCTCTTTTTTTCTTAAAACCGAATTTTCCCCAATTGAAACCTTCCGGTTGTTTCTGCTACCATAATTATTCCGTTGCTTGCAGGGAGAAAAACGTATGTATTAAGCGTCATAGGGTAGGGCACTTTTTTAAATAAATTGAACAGTGGAAAACCGAATTTCCGGTCGTCATAAATCAATCTGCCGTTTGCATCAACAATGTACATAAACGTTGGCACTTCGGTTTTTTCGGCAAAATTTTCAATGTCGTATTGACTGCCGTCAACTTCTGTCCACATCCAAGAAAATGGTTGAGTGGGCGTTTGCGGCAAAACGAAATTGTTGTAAACGATGTATAAACGGTCGTTTATCAAACTATAAATAAACGAATTTTGTCGCAATGTTGGGTCGGTTGTTGTTACTTTTTGGCTTTTACCGATTGTTGTCAGCCAATTTTTGGCACCGCTCGGATTGATTGCAAGCACTTTGATTTCCTGCGAATGGTTGTTGTAAACATTACTGCTGCCGCCGTTTGCTGCCGGAGTTTGTGTAACGGTAGAATTATATTCGTTTTCGCCAACCACCAAAACATTTCCGTTCGATTGTGGCAACACTGCCCGTAATTTCCATTTGGTAAACGAAACATCTTCTTTTTCGCCCAAAGCAACATTGCCAAAACCAAGTTGCGAAACAGCGTCTATCGCTTGTGTTTTTCCGTTTGCCCGTATATAAAGCACCGCATTGAACGCATCTACAACAAATCCTTCATACAAAAATCCGATAAAAACGACATCGCCATTGGAATTAATCATCAATTTTTGTTCGTCGAAATTGATTTTTTTACCTTTAAGGTCAAGCACGTTTTCTTTCCATTGGGAATTAGCAGCGCTATATGTCCAAAAAAGGTATTTGAACGCTTTGTCTTCGCCCAAGTATTTCCCCACCAGATAAGCATTTCCGGCATTGTCGACAATAAAATTTTGCACTTCGCCTTTTTGGCTGTCAAAATTCATTTCAACTTCTTTTTGCCAAATTTGTTTCATGGTATTAGCATCGAAAACTCTCAAACGCACACGATATTTTACGTCTTTGCCAAGAGGGAAAGAGGTAACGAGCAGCATTTTTGAATTATCGGGCGACATTATCATTCTGAAACGGCTCGAGTTAATTCTTCCTCCAACCGGAATTTTTTCAAGTTCCGTTTTGGTTGTTTTGTCCACTTCTCCGGTGGCAGGCGAAATGGTTCGCATTACCAAAAATGATTCTTTGGTAGATTTTTGATAGCCAACATAAAAAGCCGCAATTTTATCTTTCATAGGCAAAATATTTTGCAAAGACATAAATTCTTCGCCTTTCCCTTCTTGAACAGGAAGCCTTTTTTCATACACCCTTTTAAAAGATTTGTCGTATTTTTCCAAATGGAGCACTCCCGGCACAGGGTGCCCTATACCTGCTTTGCGCAAGGCATAAAATTCGTTTTCATTGTTAAGTTGAAATAAATTATGAATTCGTGTAGGCTGCTCAGATTTATACATTGGAGCGCCCCATTCTACAAAAGGCTCTTGTGCTTGAGTAGAAAATGATAAAGCCAAAAAGGCAATTGCTAATACGATGTTTTTTTTCATTTGTTTTTAAATTAAAATTTGTGCAAATATAGTATAAAATATTGTTTGAATAATATGTCTAAATAGAGGTTAGTCATTGGGTGCGTCGGGGTATGGTATTTCGGGGTAAAGTTCTTGAGTTTCCTCGAAATAAGAAGGTTGATTTTTCGATTTCTTTTCAAACTGGTCAATTTTTACTTGAATTACCATTTGCTGCGAACTGTTCCATTCGCCGGCTATCTTGTGCCAATTGAAACAAAAATTTACCACATTATATTTACCTAATTTAGTTTGCTTGGGTATAAGCGAAAGTTTAGCCGAAACACGGGTATAGTCGCCACTGCGATACAAAGGGTCGGCAAGCGGAAGGAAAATGCCGTCGCCTTTGTAATGCGTTACTTGTGTGCCAAGTATGCCAAATATTTGTGCTTCTGCATCGGCAAAAAATCCTACACTACGGTAGTGTGGTTCGGGACGAGTGCGATTCCACGAAAACAAAGCACCGGCTTGTGCCGATAAATAAAACAAATTAGTGCTATTATAAATCAATCCACCGGTAATTCCGGCACAGCCATTATCGGAAATTGTTTTCTTCGTATCGCTAATGTCGGCAGCTTGATGATGATAGTAATAATAATTGTTCAATTGCAAGAATTTATAGCGCACATTGCCCGCAATGCCGGTAACAAACTGTTCGCGTGCGCCATAATCGTAATTCATAAAGAAATCGAACATTCCGCTTTGCGAAATACTGAATTTGCCCCACGATTTATTGTAATTTGCTACAAAACCCTGATTGACAGGTGAAAAATACTGCAACGAATCGGTGTAAAATGCTAAGGGAAATTGATGTTTTTGATATTGACGCGGCACGAAACCGGCGTAAAAATTGAAACTACGACGGTTAAAATTGTAATATGCCACCGGAATTACAGGTTGCGAAAACGTCGAATCGCCCACCAAAAGGAAATAACTTGCGCCTACCATTACACGCTGATTTTTGTCGAGCGCAAAACCAACTTCGGGTTTCAAGCGAGTGCCTATCAAGGTTTGCGAAAATCCGTAGGGACTGAAATATTCACGATTATCGGCAATGACTTCAAATTGGGCGTTCCACTCGAAGGTTTGGGCGAAAGTGTTTTGAAAACAAAGGATTGAAAGAGTAAGGATTGTAAATACAGTATGTTTTTTCATAGCTCAAAAAAGATTGGATTGCTTCGTTCCTCGCAATGACGAAATCACGAGCGTCATTGCGAGGAACGAAGCAATCTATAAATTTATATTATTTTTTTCTGTTGCATCAATTTTAATGTTACTTTTGCAAAAGTACATAGTAATTTTCAAACTTTTCGCAATGCGGCAAAAAATACGTGTTACAATATATATTTTACTCGGAGCTTTTTTGCTTTCGGCGTGCGCCACGCAGCATAATGCGCAAAAATCGGCACAAAAACGCTACAAAAATCATGCGGCTGCCGGTTGTGGGTGTAAGTATTAAAGCCCCCTAAATCCCCCTCAAGGGGGACTTTTGCTCTCGGCAAACCTTGTTTCCTCGTGCCTAATTCCTATTCCCTAATTCCTACAACAAACCGCACCAACAACAAATGTAAATCCTTAGCATATTTAAACCCATACGTTTTATTATTAATTTCTGAAACCCAACGAATACCGTCGGCAGAATTAAAAATAAATACATCGTTTGCACCTTCAAGGTCGGTTATGGTGCACGTCGTGTTGTGAGTAACGGAAAAACCATGCTTTGTTACAAATTGCAAAAAATGCTCAAATAGCGGATTTACGGGTAAATTCCCCACAATCGTAAGGCAATTATTTTTCATATACACAAGTTGTCCGGCGGTGGTGGTTTCTATGCAACCGGCTTGATTGAGCAAACAGGCAACATCGTAATTGTTGAATTGAGCATAGCGTTTTGCAATATTCCAAACAGCTGAATTACAATTATATGTGCTGTGCATCAATGGTTCGTGCAACACAAAACCGGTAGAATATAATACGTGCAAACCGGTATTGTTGAAACTGTATGAAAGTTCGGGTAGAGGGCTTATGGTAATTGCTAATTGCGCTTCGGCATTTCGACTTCGCTCAATGACCTCTCCGCTCAGCGACCGCGGCACTATGGCGTGCAGGGTGCAAATGCCGCCTTTGTACACCTTATTCACATTGAGCAGGCGGGTAATATAGCGGTTGATGCGTTCGGGCGTGGCAAACTCTGGCACAGGCAAGAAAATTTGTTCTAATGATTGTTGCAAATGCTGCACATGTTGCTCCAAAAACAAAGGTTTGGTGTTGTACAAACGAACAGTTTCGCTTACAATTTCTTGCGAGTGTGCCGAGAAATTCGGTGCGGAATTTTCAGGGTAGGGGAGTAGTTCGCCTTCGAATATGTAGAATTGTTTTTTCATTTTGTTTGATAATTTTGAACGCTGATGACACGGATAACACGGATTTTCGCAGATGAAAATCCGTGTTAATCTGCGTTATCAGCGTCATCTGTGTTCTAAAAATATTTGTTTGCAATGTGGCATCAACGCCCCATTTTTCCCTATCAAAATCCCACGCACACCGGCAGCTTCAGCAGCTTTAATATCACGCTTACTATCGCCTATCATATATGACTGTCGAGGGTCTATGTTCAAATCCTGTATTGCCTGTTTAATCATTCCGGGTTTTGGTTTGCGACAATCACAATTACTCACATCGCTATGGTGCGGACAGTAATATATGCCTGCTAACGGAATGCCGTGTTTCAATAATTCCTGGCGCATATATTCGTGAACTTTGTTCACATCGGCATCAGAATAAATTCCGCGTGCTACGCCGCCTTGATTGCTTACCACCACGAGCAAAAAACCGGCTTGCACAAGCAATTGCAGGCTTTCAAACACATCGGCGTTGAATTTAAAATCTTCTATTTTGTAGGTGTAATAGAGCGTTCCGTCGTTTATTACACCATCTCTGTCTAAAAAAACGGCTTTGTTCATAGTTATTTGTTACTTACTCCGCAAAGATAAAAAATAAAGCAGTATTTTTACAAAAAATTCAATTTATGACAACAATTGTAAAACCCGAAGACATTCTTAATTATAAATTTCATCACGTTCGTCCGGTGCAAATTCGCTACAACGATATTGATATTGTGGGGCATGTGAACAATGCCGTGTATCACGAATATTTTAATTTTGGGCGTATGCACTATTTTTACGAAGTGCTTGGCGGCAGTGCGTTTACTGTGCAAGAAGTGGTAATTGCGCAAACGAATACCACCTATACGAAAGAAATTTTGATAGACGATGATATACAAATACTTTCAAAAATTATTCGTTTTGGCACTAAAAGTCTTGATATGCTGCAAGTTTTAGTTTCGCAAAGCGACGAAGGATTTGTGTTGCACACCTTTAATGTTACCACTTTTGTGTGCATCAATACCAAAACTCATGCTACCGAAAGTATTCCTGCGGAGTGGCGGAAGGCTATTGAAATGTTTGAAAATTTACCCCCCAACCCCCTAAAGGGGGAGCAAGAAGAAATAAACAGTTGTAAAAAGTGATAAATAACGAATTAAACCACTAAGCCAAAGTCCCCTTTAGGGGATTTAGGGGTAAAAAAATGTCCGGCATATACATACATATTCCCTTTTGCAAACAATTGTGTTACTACTGTGATTTTCATTTTAGTTTGCAGTTGAAAAATCGCACGGCTATGATTTTGGCTATTTGTAAAGAATTACAAATGCGAAAAGATTTTTTCGTTTCGACTCCGTGGTCATTGAGCGAAGTCGAAATGCTCAACGACCGACCACGGTTACTGAGCGAAGCCGAAGTAATTCAAACTATTTACTTTGGTGGTGGCACACCTTCGCTTTTATTGACAGAAGAAATTGCGCTTATTATCAATACTATACGTTCATTGTGGAAAGTTGATGAACAAGCAGAAATAAGTTTTGAGTGCAATCCCGATGATATGCTTCCAGAGTATATGCAAGGTTTGCGTATTCTTGGAATAAACCGTTTAAGTGTTGGCATACAATCGTTTATTGATGAAGAACTTGCAATAATCAATCGAAGACATAATTCCGAGCAAGCTCGCCGCTGTATAGAAATAGCGCAACAAGCCGGTTTTCGGAATATTTCAATAGACCTTATTTATGGTTTGCCCAAACAAACGCTGCAAACGTGGAAAAAATCACTTGAAATTGCACAAGAGCTTGATTTACAACACATTTCAGCCTATTGCTTAACAGTAGAAAAAAACACTGCGCTTAATAATTTTGTAAAAAAGAAAACTATAATTGTTGCACTCGAAGAACTTGTGTTACAGCAATTTGAATATTTGCAACAATGGGCGCAGGAACACGGTTTTGAGCATTACGAATTATCGAATTTTGCTCGCAACGGCGCATATTCTCGGCATAATACAAGTTATTGGCAGCAAAAACCATATTTAGGTGTGGGACCTTCGGCACATTCTTATAATGGACGTGAGCGATTGTGGAATATTGCTCATAATCAAAAGTATATAGATGCTATTTCAAGCAACAAATTAGCATGCGAAAGTGAAATACTTTCATTACACGACCGTTATAATGAATATATTCTTACCGGTTTACGAACCAAATGGGGTGTGAATATGGTGTACATACAACAGAATTTTCCAAATCTTTTTACTACTTTTGTAGCGAAAGTGCAATCATACATCGAAAAAGAACTTTTGGTAATTGAAAACGGGCACGTGAAACTTACAAAAAAGGCTTTGCTTATTGCTGATAGTGTGATTGCTGATTTATTTGTTGTCTAAAACCCCTATTCCCTAAAACCTCGTTTCCTAAAACCTAAATATATGGGACTAATACAAAAACTCGTAGGACAAACCGCTATTTATGGCATGACCACCATTGTAGGGCGATTTTTGAATTTTTTGCTCGTGCCGCTCTACACCCGCTATTTCAACCAAGCCGAATATGGTGTGGTTACGGAATTGTATTCCTACACGGTGTTCCTTATGATTTTGCTAACGTATGGTTTGGAAACCGGATTTTTCCGCTTTTCGCAAAATGCCGACGATAAGCCAAAGGTTTTTAGTACTATTCTTACGAGTTTGGGCGCATCGTCCACGTTGTTTATGCTGCTTGTGGTGGTGTTTTTAACGCCTGTTTCGAGTGCAATCGGCTATGCCGGCAACGAAAATTTTATTCTTATGATGGCGGTTATTATTGCCATTGATGCGTTTACCAGCGTGCCATTTGCCAAACTGCGCCTCGAAGACAGAGCATTTACCTTTGCATTTATAAAATTCGCCAACATTGGCGTAAATATCGGTTTGAATATTTTGCTTATTGTGGTGCTGCCGCAAATTGCCAAAAGTGGCAATAATGCGTGGCTTTTAGAACATTTTGGCGAGCCGAAAATTGCCTATATTTTTATTTCCAACGTGGCGGCAAGTGTTATTACCTTTGCCTTGCTCCTACCCGGAATGTTGAAAATTCGCTATCAATTCGACCCTGCGTTGCTCAAACGCATACTTGTGTATTCATTGCCGCTACTGATTGCCGGTTTGGCAGGAAGCGTGAATGAAGTGTACGATAGAATTTCGCTCCGTTATTTTTTAACAATTCCCGAAGGCGTTGATGCACAGCAATATATACTTTCGCAAGTGGGTATTTACGGCGCAAGTTACAAATTGGCTATGATAATTGCCATTTTCAACCAAGCCTTTCGTTTTGCTGCCGAGCCGTTCTTTTTTTCACGTATGCACGCCGGCGATGCACGGCAAATGTACGCTCGCATTATGAATTATTTTGTGGCATTTACGCTTATGCTGTTTCTTGTAATTACCTTATTTATAGATGTTTTCAAACATTTCATAGGCAGCGATTTTCACGAAGGTTTGCAAATAGTGCCTATTTTGCTTATGGCAAATATATTTTTGGGTGTTGTGTTTAATCTTTCTATTTGGTATAAATTGTCGAATAAAACTTCGTTTGGCGTGTGGATTACGGGTGCAGGAGCGGTTATAACGTTGGCTATCAATATTTTGTTTGTGCCGGTGTATGGCTATGTTGCCTGTGCGTGGGCTACTTTGGCGTGTTATGTATTTATGACGGTTATTTCATACGTTTTGTGTCAAAAATATTACGGTATTCCGTATCGTGTGCCGAGTATTGCGCTTTATTTTGCGATGGGTATTGCTATTTATTTTGGTAATGAGTTGCTTGATTTTGCAATTGCATTAAAAGTGCTTTTGTTGTTGATATTCACGGCGGTGGTGGTGTTTGTTGAGAGGAAAAGTTTAAAGATTAGTTGACGAGGTTGTAGGTATTAGTTGACAAGGAAATGAGAGAGAAACCTAATTTTCACCTAATTCAAAAACAGAACAACCTAAGTAACATGAGGAATACTCATAAAAACCTGATTACCTGATAAAAAGGAAAAATCAGGTAATTAGGTTGAGAGAGGTTATTTGGAGTTACTTGGGTTGTTTTGTTGGAAAAATTAGGTGTAAATTAGGTTTTACAGAAAAATAATTCACATTTTTTGCGAATTTTTAAAAAATGATAATACCTTTGTCAAAAGTATAACAAATGAAGATTGAGTTTGAAAAAACATATCTGCGAGAATTGTATGAAACGGGCAAAACGACAGACAAAAAACACCGTTTTCAACCGGAAATAGTAAAAGGATATTTGAAATGCGTGAGAGTATTGGTAGAAGCCGAAGTAATAGAAGAACTCTTTACTTATCCTTCTTTGCGATATGAAAAACTGAAAGGCGACAAACAAGGAATTTCATCGGTACGAGTGAATGACAAGTATCGACTCGAATTTCGAGAAATGACGAGAGTGTACAATATTGCAGAAAATGTGCATACCATTACAGAAATCGAATTTTTATCATTAACAGAATTATCAAATCATTATAAATAATGGAAACAGTACGTAGAGAATACATTCCATTTCGTCCGGTACACCCCGGCGAAATATTGAAGGACGAGTTGGAATATCGCAAAATATCGCAAAAAAAATTTGCCGAAACGCTTGGGTTATCTTACACGGCTCTCAACGAAATTTTGAACAGTAAACGCCCTGTTTCAACCGATTTTGCGTTGATGGTAGAGCATGCTTTGGGTGTAAATTCCGGTTTATTGCTGCGTATGCAACTTAGTTATAACCTGCAAGTAGCACAAAAAGACAACAAACTAAAAAAATACCTCGAAAAAATAAGCAAACTATCGGCAGCTGCTTGTTTTTGATATTTTGTAAAATTTAAAACCATCACACCATGAGCTACGGAAAAGAAGTCTGCAAAAAACTAAAAGAAATCCGCCAACAGATTGCGGACGAAAACAATATTGCGTTTGAAACCTGCGAATGCAATTTTGAAGGCGAATGTAAAGGCACCTGCCCCAAGTGCGATGCCGAATTGCGCTATATTGAAAACGAATTGTGTAAACGAAAACATGTTGGCAAAAAAATAGCTATTGCCGGAGTGTCGTTGGGCGTGGCATTGTCGATGTCGGCGTGTGTAAAGAGCGGCGATATGCCTGCATCGGGAAAAAGAGACCCCATACCGTCTGATACTACTCAAACCGACACCACCAATAACGAGAACGATATGGAACCTCTTGCAGGAGTAATTGCTCCGCCATTTGAAGAAGAGATTCAAATAGACACCACGAAAAATGAACCGCCTCTTCTCGGCGATATTGCTCCGCCGGTTGAAATAGACACAACAAAATATGAAAGACCTCTTATGGGTGTAATGCCTGCGCCGTTTGACGATATTGAATAACTAACAGATATTCCGAGATATTCCATTTCTTCAAGAAATGGAATATCTAAATAACCACACACCCATGACCCGAGGAAAACGAACCTGCAAAATCCTAAAAGAAATCCGCCAACAAATAGCCGAGAAAAACGACATAGAGTACATAACTTCGGAATGTACTTTTCAAGGCGAATGTAAAGGCACCTGCCCCAAATGCGAGGAAGAAGTGCGCTACTTAGAAAACGAACTGCGCAAACGCCAACAGTTGGGAAAGGTGGTTACTATTGCAGGGATTTCGCTTGGGGTTGCGGGAAGTTTTGCGGCTTGTGGTACTATGCAACAGGGTAAAAGGACAAGCACAGAACAAGAATTAACGGAAAAAACGCTCCCTTCACAACTACCGCCCATTATTGACGATTCTGAAACAGTTATGCTTAAGGGGAAGATTGCTTTTAGAGAAATGAGTCCTAATTATATACATACAAATGTAGATAAAATGCCATCATTTCCCAATGGTGATACCGCTTTAAATGAATTTGTTCGCAGAAATCTTGTTTATCCGAAAAAGGCTATTAATAAAGGTTTGGAAGGAACTATCATTGTACGATTTGTAGTTAATGCCAATGGAAAAGTCTGTACCCCCCAAATAATACAATCAAGTAACAACGTGTTTGACCGACAGGCTTTATTAGTTATAAAAAAATTGCCACGATTTACACCGGGCGAAGAATACGGCAGAAAAGTGCGAGTGTATTATGAGTTGCCGATAGAGTTCAAATTACCAAAAGAAGAGTAAATAAATTTATCGCCGAAGGCATTTATCGGCGTAGCCATTTATCTATTTTTATCGCTGTTGGGCTTCCTCTCAATCCGCGCCCGCGAAGCATAAACCCCCACCACACAAAGCAAAGCAAAAATAATACAAGTCGTGTGCATACTTTGCAAAAATTCGGGTAGTTTATAAGCAATTTCGTTTTTGCCCACGTAAAACGAAATGCACATTCCGGCAATACCCATGCTGAATGCTTGTCCGGCAAGACGCATAGTGCCGGTGGTTGCCGATGCTTGCGAATACTGTCGTTTTTCTACCGAAGCCATTATAACATTGGTGTTGGGACTCGAAAATATACCAAAACCAACGCCCAAACATACAAGCAGAGTTATAATATACCAATAGGGCGTAGTTTCCGAAATAAAAATCAATCCGCACAAACCCACAACAATTATACTCATACCCGCAGTTGCCAATTTCGACGGCTCTATGCGCGTGGAAAGCGAACCGGCTACCAGCGAAAAAACCGATTGCACGCAGGCTTGCGAAATCAAAATCAATCCTGCCGTTTGCGGAGTCAGTCCCCGCACATATTGCAAATACAGGCTGAGCATAAACGCAATGGCAGCCGTAGCTGCATAATTAATCAATGCTGCCAACGATGAAAGTGCAAACGTCCGGTTTTTGCTAAACAATTGCACATTGAGCACCGGAAACTGTTGGCGGTTTTCGTATTTATAAAAATATACAAACAAAGCAATTCCGCCTATCAAACACACAATTCCGGCAAGCGAAGGAAGCGATGAAAATCCGTAAATAATTGCCGCCAACCCTACGCCGTACAAAAGCGCGCCTTGCACATCGAAGGGCTCGCCTTTTGCCTCAACCCATTCGCCTCGCAGAAACATGGTTGTCAATACGAGTACCACAATTCCTGCTCCGGCAGTGGTATAAAATATACTGTGCCAACCAAAATAGTGGGTTAACATTCCGCCAAAAAACGGACCAACAGCTAAGGCGGCATATACTACGGCAACGCTAATCCCAAATGCTTTTCCCCGTTTTTCGGGCGCATACAGCGAACTCAATATGGCAATATTGGTGCTCATCATCATGGAACTGCCTATTCCTGTCAAAAAACGCAACATCAATAATTCTGCGCCGCTACACACAAATGCACACAAAAAGCAACAGAGTGAAAATAATACCACACCGCAGAGAAATATTTTTTTGCGTCCCACAATATCGGCTACACGGGCAAAAGGAATTTGAAATATTGCTGTTGAAATTAAATACACCGTAGCAAGCCACGTGAGCATCACAGCATCGAGCGAAAATTCTTCGCCTATTTTGGGCAGCGCTAAATTCAATGCCGAACCCATAAACGGTACCAAAAATGCTGCTGCGCAAATTACGATTAATCCTTGCCGGCTGTGGTTGTTATTCATAGTAAGTAGTTAGTAAAATTTAATGATATATTTTCTGGATTGCTTCACTTCGTTCGCAATGACGCTCTTTCGAGGGTTAGTGCAAATCAACAAAAGAGCGTCA
>WQTX01000069.1 GCA_009786075.1 Bacteroidota bacterium
AAAAGAGAGTACTCTCTTTTATGTATTATACTGACAAACAGTATAATACATAAACAAGTAATAACATAAAAAATTAAAGCAATGAGAAAAAATGTTTTTTTAGTGATTTTTGCAGCATTGTTGTGTTCGCAAGTGTTGGGACAAACACTTGTTGATGGTATTTGGTATAATTTTTCGGGAACAACGGCAGAGGTAACCTCTAAATACTATCAGTCACAGACTCCCGAATATGTAGGCGATATTGTTATTCCAAATACTGTTACCTACAATGAGACAACTTACAACGTAACAAGCATTGGAAAGTGGGCTTTTTATAGCTGTAAACTTACCTCAATTACCATTTCTGAAGGAATAACGAGTATAGATGATTTTGCTTTTTGGACGTGTAGTCAACTCTATTCTATTGTTGTCCCCAACAGCGTAACAAGTATCGGAGAAAATGCTTTTTATGGAACTAATTGGGAACTTTATCATAGTGCAGGAGTTATGTATCCGAATGATAAAGTGTTATATGGACTTAGCTTTACATTACCCGTAAACACAGTTGTTGATATACCTCACGGAATTGTATCTATTTCGCCGGGAGCTTTCTCAAGTAATCACAGTTGGGCTTCTTCTGTTAGTATTCCAGAAAGTGTAACAAATATTGGCAAGGGAGCTTTTAATGGCTTAAATATTACATCTATCAATGTAGATAGTAAAAATGAAACTTATCTTTCCGATTTTGGAGTATTAATTAATAAAAAAGAATCTATTTTACTCCGCTGTCCAACAAAGAAAACAGGAAATTATGTTATTCCCAACAACATAACACATATTGATGATTTTGCTTTTAGTAATTGCAGTGGTCTTACTTCTGTTATTATTCCCGAAGGGGTAAAAAGTATTGGAAATAACGCTTTTTACGGTTGTAGTGGTCTTTCAGAAATAATCATTCCAAACAGTGTAACAAGTATTGGAGATAAGGCTTTTGCAGGTTGTAGTGGTCTTGTAGAAATAACTATTCCGGAAGGTGTAACAAATATTGGACATTCTGCTTTTAAAGATTGTTCTAAATTAACTTCTGTTACAGTACCAAAAAGTGTAACAAGTATTGGAAGTTACACTTTTAACTATTGCAATAGCTTAGTGAGCATAGAAGTGAATAGTGAAAATGCTAATTATACTTCAGTAGATGGTGTGTTATTTGATAAAAACAAGACAACTCTGATTTGCTATCCGAGTAACAAAGCAGGCGATTATATTATTCCAGAGGGTGTAAAACGCCTTAATTCTTATGCTTTTGCTAATTGCAATAATTTGGTTTCAGTTACCATTCCGAGTAGTGTTACAGAAATTGAATTGACTGTATTTTCCGGTTGCAATAGTCTTAATACGATTGTAAATTTGAATCCGCAACCTGTGTATGTTGAAAGAGAAATTCTTAAATCTGGTATTCGTTTATATGTGCCGGCAGGTAGCAAGGCAGCCTATCAAAACACAAGCTATTGGCAGTTTTGTGAAATTATAGAACTTCCCTCTGAATTTCCCTGCGAAGACCTCGAAGAAACCCCCGACCCCAATTACACCTACCGCTATTTTCTATGGGGCGGCATAGAAAGCCAAACAAAACCTGCGAAAGGAGTAAATCACTACAGGGTAACGTTTTATAAAGGAAATCCTACTGCTTTGGATAAGTATAAGTGTGATTAAGTCTGAACCACGATTTTTTCAAGATTTTTAAGATTACCAAGATAGGAAAAATCCTGCTAATCCCGAAAACTGCAGCCTTGAAAAGGCAAGCTCAAGTTAATCTTGTTGCAAATCTTGGTTTAAGACAAAAATGAAATCAAAGCCGGACAAAATTCAAATTTGTTCGGCTTTGTTTTTTTTGTATAAAATCATAGCAACTTATTCCTAATTTCAATGTGCAATACAATTATAATTTACAATTAAACTGTATATTTGCCTCCTAAATTAGACACAAGACTAATAGACACAAGACTTAAAAATTAAACCACAGCTCCAAGTCCCCCTTGAGGGGGATTTAGGGGGCTTTAAACATACAAAAATGAAAATCTCATACAACTGGTTAAAAGAATTTTGTAAAATTGATTTAGAGGCTCAAGCCGTATCGAAAATTTTAACCGACATAGGTTTGGAAGTTGAAAGTTGCGAACTTCACGAAAGCGTAAAAGGCGGTTTGAAAGGCGTTGTCGTAGGCAAAGTTTTGACTTGCGAACGCCACCCGAACGCCGATAAATTGAGCGTAACAACCGTAGATATAGGTAACGAAACGGTGTTGCCGATTGTGTGCGGTGCGCCCAATGTTGCTGCCGGTCAAACGGTAGTAGTAGCCACCGAAGGCACAATTTTGTACGCGCCCGACGGCTCGGAATTTGAAATAAAAAAAGCAAAAATACGAGGCGAAGTATCGCAAGGAATGATTTGCGCCGAAGACGAAATTGGACTTGGCACAAGCCACGCCGGAATTATGGTGTTGCCCGATGAGGTTGCTGCCGGCACGCCCGCAAGCGAGTATTTCAAAATTACAAGCGATTATGTATTTGAAATTGGTTTAACGCCCAATCGTATTGACGCCGCATCGCATTTTGGCGTTGCCCGTGATTTGTGTGCATACTTAAATTTGAGCGGAAGTCAAACACTTAAAAAACCATCGGTTGATGCCTTTTCGGCAGTATACACGGCAAGTGAATTTCATGTAACGGTCGAAAATTCAAAATTGTGCCCGCGCTATGCCGGTGTGATAATTTCGGGTGTAAAAGTGGGCGAATCGCCCGAATGGTTAAAGCAGCGTTTGGCGGTAATTGGGCAAAAATCAATCAATAATGTGGTGGACGTTACCAATTACATATTACACGAATTTGGGCAACCGCTCCATGCTTTCGATTTAGAAAAAATTGACGGCAAAAAAATAATTGTAAAAACCGTTGCCGACAAAACCAAATTTACCACGCTCGACGGTGTGGAACGTGAACTTTCCGACGAAGATTTAATGATATGCAGTGCCACAAAACCGCTGTGTATTGCCGGTGTTTTTGGCGGGCTGGATTCGGGAGTTTCGGAAAATACAACCTCAATATTTTTAGAAAGTGCCTATTTCAATCCTGTTTCAATACGCAAATCGGCTCGCCGGCACGGTTTAAATACCGATGCTTCCTTCCGTTTTGAACGTGGAATTGACCCCAATCAAACTATGTATGTGTTGAAACGCGCAGCGCTTTTAATTCAAAAAGTGGCGGGCGGCACCGTTCAAGAGCCGTTGTTCGACACGCGCCCTTACAAATTTCCACCGTTTGAAGTGGAATTGAGCATTGCTAAAATTCAAGCGTTGATAGGTAAAAAAATTGATGCAACTGTTATTCAAAATATTTTGGCTTCGCTCGAAATGCGAATTGCGCTTATCAACGGCGATAAATTGACCGTTCAAGTGCCGCCGTATCGTGTTGATGTTCAGCGACAAGAAGATATTGTTGAAGATATTTTGCGCATTTACGGTTACAATAATGTGGAAATGCCGCAAACTTTGCGTTCGTCGATTGTGTATGCCAATGCCGACGACGATACGAAACAAAAAAGCACCGTTGCCGAAATGTTGGTAGCAAATGGTATGTACGAAATTATGAATAATTCGCTTACTCGTTCAGCGTATTACACCGATATGATGCCCGAAAAACAGGACACTTTGGTAAAAATTCTCAATCCGTTGAGTGCCGAATTGGACTGTATGCGAGCATCGTTGTTGTTTGGCGTTTTGGAAGTTGTGCGGCACAACACCAACCGTCAAATGACTGATTTTGCGGTATTTGAATTTGGCAATGTGTATAAAAAACAGGGCGAAAGCCAGAAAGCGATAGACAATTATGCCGAAACTCAGCACGTGGCTTTATGTTGCGTGGGCAAACAAAGTCCGCAATTTTGGGCTGTTCCGCAACGGGATTTTGATATATATGCAGTAAAATCGCAGGTGCAAAAAATATGTTCGCTTCTTGGTTATGCGGTTTCGTTTGAATTGTATAACGACGATGTTTTGCAAGGTTTGCAAGCAGTTGTCGGCGGCGTGGTTGTTGCCCGTTTGGGAATGATTTCTTCAAAAATCCGCAAAGCCTTTGATATTGAAAAAGCCTGCGTGTACGCCGAAATTTATTGGACAACGTTACTTGCGCAGCCAAAAACTCCGGTGCGTTACGCCGAAATTCCGCAATACCCCGAAGTGCGCCGCGATTTATCGTTATTGATAGACAAAAATGTTCAATACGCCGATATTGAAAAACTTGCTTTTGCAACCGATAAAAAAATCTTAAAACAAGTATCGGTATTCGATGTGTACGAAGGAAAAGGCGTACCCGAAGGTAAAAAATCATACGCCGTTTCGTTTATTTTGCAAGATATGGAACAAACTTTGACCGATAAGCAGATTGATGTTTTGATGCAGAAATTGATTTATCGGTTTGGTAAGGAATTGGGGGCGGAGTTGAGGTAGGAAAACCCCCTAAATCCCCCTCAAGGGGGACTTGGAGCCGCTCTTTCGGAACTTAGTACAAATTCTCAAAAGAGTGTCATTGCGAGGGACGAAGCAATCCAGAAAATATAAATGTTATGAAAAAAATAATTGTTTTACAAATCGTGTTTGTGTTGTGTTTTTTGCATATAGCGCAAGCGCAAAATACAGATACTACCGATGTTGGTGTGGTAATTAATGGTGTGAAATGGGCTACTCGTAATGTCGGCGAGAAAGGTAAATTTGTAGAAAATCCCGAAGATTATGGGAACTTATATGCGTGGAATGATACTAAAAGTGCTTGCCCTTCGAGGTGGCGTTTACCAACGAAACAAGAATATGATAATCTTTATGCTCCCGGTAGTACGTGGACAACTCAAAATGGTACATATGGGCGTATATTCGGTTCTGATAACAATTTAATTTTCTTGCCTGCTGCTGGTTATTACGACCATAATCCCGACAAGTTCCACCATAAAGGTGCGAGAGGTTATTATTGGAGTAGTAGCGCCCAAGGTAGCAATCTTGCCTACTATTTCCATCTCTCTGGTGCCAATTCTGTCGGTACGGTCGCTGGTTTTATTCAAACAAGATACTCCGTTCGCTGTGTGGCAGAATAATTGTCTGAACTTTATCTTGAACCAAGATTCAAAAGATTTACAGGATTTTTTTATCTTGCTAATCTCGAAAATCCTGTAAAAATCGTGGTTCAAGACAAAAAAAAATAAAAAAACAAATGAAACAACACCTACAAAACCCCATATTCACTATCATTTCCGAAATTGCCGAGCAAATGAATACTCAAGCCTTCGTAATCGGCGGTTTTGTGCGCGATATTTTTTTGTATCGCCCCAATACCGATATTGACATTGTAACGCTTGGCAATGGCATTGAATTAGCCGAAAAAGTTGCGCAGGCGCTTTCGCCGGATTTAACCGTGGCGGTGTTTAAAAATTTTGGCACGGCAATGTTTCATTACAATGGCTGTGATTATGAATTTGTGGGTGCTCGCAAAGAATCATACGTGCTTACTTCGCGCAAGCCAACGGTGGAAACGGGTACGCTCGAAGACGACCAAAACCGCCGTGATTTTACGATAAATGCGATGGCAATTTCGCTGAATAAAGAAAGTTTTGGGCAACTTATAGACCCATTTAACGGTTGCGGAGATATTGAACAAAAAATTATTCGTACACCGCTTAATCCTGATATTACCTTTTCCGACGACCCTTTGCGAATGATGCGGGCGGTGCGTTTTGCGGCGCAACTGAATTTTACGATTTTGCCCGAAACTTTTGATGCGCTTATTCGCAATCGCCAGCGTTTGGAAATAGTTTCGATAGAACGCATTCTCGATGAATTCCAAAAAATTATGGCAACGCCGAAACCTTCTGTGGGAATAAAATTGCTTGACAAAGCACAACTTTTAGAAGTGTTTTTCCCTGAACTTACAGCACTTAAAGGGGTAGAAGTTATCAACGGCAAAGGACACAAAGATGTGTTTAATCACACGCTTGAAGTACTTGATAATGTTGCCGAAAAATCCGATAATATATGGTTGCGTTGGGTGGCATTGTTGCACGATATTGCAAAACCGAAAACAAAAAAATACACAGAACACATTGGGTGGAGTTTCCACGGACACGAATATCTTGGCTCAAAAATGGTGGCACAAATTTTCAAACGATTGCGCTTGCCCATGAATGAAAAAATGCGTTATGTGCAAAAATTAGTATTGTTGCATTTGCGCCCCATAGTTTTGATTGATGATGAGGTAACCGATTCGGCAGTACGCCGCCTGCTTTTCGATGCCGGCGATGATATTGACGATGTGATGCTGCTTGCCCACGCCGATATTACCTCGAAAAACGAAGTGAAAGTGCAGACTTTTCACAAGAATTTTGAGCGGGTAAAAGAAAAATTGCAGGAAGTAGAAGAAAAAGATGCCTTGCGCAATTGGCAACCGCCCATAAGCGGCGAAGAAATTATGCGAACCTTTAACCTCTCGCCTTCACGTGAAGTTGGCATTATAAAAGATGCCATACGTGAAGCTATTCTCGAAGGCGATATTGAAAATACGCACGAGGCGGCTTTTGCTTTTATGCTTGAAAGATTTAACAAATAAAAAAAAGCCCCTGAAAGGGGCTTTTTTTTATTTGTTAATATGCTGTTGGTTTTCCTACACGAGTCATAGCGCAACGGAAACCTAAGTCGTCGGCAGCTTTTCTCTCGTCTAAGAAACGGCGTGAACCCGGAGCTAAATAATATGCACGGTCGCGCCAGCTACCGCCTTTATATACTCGCGAGTGGTCGTTAACCAGTGTAAACCAGCCTTCTGCGGCATATAAAGTTTCATCAGTGTTTCCGTATCTTTGTTGATACATAAGAGTCGAACCAATTGAATGTACGTTACCTTCTTCATCTGTAATTTCGGTTTCTATTTCATCGCTATAGTTAATTGATGATTGTCGGTCGCCATCTAAATAATTGATATTATCGGCTTGACGATAGTTAATACGCCCGAAAGCATCTTCGGTGGTAACTCGTTCACGTACCATACGTCCGAGTGAATCACGTTCGGCAAACGTTCCTTTGCCTTCTTCGCCAAGTTGGAATTTTTTAAATACATTACCACGGAATGGGCGGAATTCACTTACATCTTCAAAAGAGTATGAACGATACACGTCTAATACCCATTCGTTTACGTTACCTGCCATGCAATATAATCCGTAATCATTAGGCCAGTACGATAATACCGGTGCTGTAATGTCGGCGGCATCGTTCAATCTGCCGGCAACCCCCATTTGGTCACCACGACCACGAGTGAAGTTCGCCATCATTTTACCACGGTGTTTTACTTCGGGGTTACGAGTGTAGTGTCCGTTCCATGGGAAAATTCTACGTTCGTAAATACGCTCATCTACCGAGTTGCCAATAAGAGCCAAAGCTGCAAATTCCCACTCAGCTTCGGTTGGGAGGCGGTATTTTGGAAGAAGAATACCGTCTTCTTCACGCACTTGGCGAGTTCCTTCGCTGTTGTTAGGATTAAAGTCTACCACATTTTGACGAACCGCACCTTCGTATAAACCATTGAGGTACGCCTCGGTGTTGAAGTTTTCCATTCCCGACTGGTCAATATTTTCATTTAAAATACCTTCACGAATAAGTATGCGTTCGTTCACGCGGTCGGTACGCCAAATACAATAGTCCGATGCTTGTATCCAACTAACTCCCACAACAGGATAATTTTGATATGAAGGGTGGCGGAAATAGTGCTCAACCATTGGCTCATTGTAAGCCAATTTGTTACGCCACACTAAAGTATCGGGCAACGCTGCCCAAAATACTTCTCTGTTTTCGGAAAACACACGACTAATCCAATGCAAATACTCACGATAGTCAAGGTTTCTCACTTCTGTTTCGTCCATATAAAACGAAGAAACCGATACTTTACGCGACATATTGTTCCAATCGTACATAACGTCTTGTTGTACTTGACCCATCATAAACGAACCGCCTTCAATAAGTACAAGTCCGGGACCGGTTTCTTGCTCAAAATAATCGTCGTATTTTTGAAAACCGCCATTTTTTTTGTCATTGTAGTTCCAACCGGTGCTGTTTGAAACTTCTTTTGAGCATGCGCTTAATAAGAAAAAGCCTGCTACTAATGAATAAAGAAAAAACTTTTTATTACTCATAATATTAAATTTAATTGATACTTAATTTTCCTAACTATTTTATTTTCAACATTTTATTCTAACCTCGCGGCGATTGTACTGCGCCTAATTTTCTTCTTTGTTCTCTACATTCAAACGTGTAACTGAGAGAAATTTCATGCGTATTCCAAAAATTTCTCTTACGTGAATTTAAGGTAATATCACAATTGTAGGCAAATTTATACTTTTTTTGAACAAATCCAACAAAAAAGATAAAACTTTCTGTATTTAATGAAAAATTTTCTCGAAAAGCTATGCCAAATTCAAAAATATTCTTCTGAACAAGCATACCAAGTTGCGTATATGACGAACTTGGAGCTATGCAAATATTGAGGTGCGGGTACCATTGATACAAATATTTGAGCGTTGCGCCGCGACTTGTTTCAAAATATCCGCCGGCATGAATGGAAATTGTGGAGTGCAAAGGATTGACAAAACTATTTTTTCGGAAATATTCTTGTATGTGTTTTGCGGTAATGCCTGCATATATATTATAGGTATAGAGTAAAAGGCATGGCTCAATATCGTATAAATGTTGTGTTTTTGTTGATAATTCCTCGCCGGAAACACCAATTTCGGGCGAAAAAGGGTTGAGCATATCCGAAAAAATGAGTTTTTCACGATTGATTGTGCTGTAAAAATACCCAAGTCCAAGTCCGTATTTGAGCATTACGCCTTTGGTAAGCAGTATATCTTTTGCAAAAATTGCCGAAAATCCGGTAGTGTGAAATATAGAATTTTGAATATCGTGCAGCAGCGTAAAGCCAATATCGGTATTGATTACCGAGGCGTAATTGTCGAACGAAAGAAAATTGGTGGAATATAAATTGCCGTTGCCAAAATGTTTTATGCGATACGATGTGTAAAGCGTAGGGCAATTATTATTGCCCGCAAACGCAGGATTAGTGTAAATGTAATTGCCCGGTGTTTGTGAAAAATCTACCGGTTGGGCACAGAGGCTCAACGATAAACAACACAAAATAAGAATATGAAAAAAACGCCTCGACATCTATTTTAATACAATATATATATGTATGCAAAATTATTTTTAGTATTTTAGCGCACCAAAAATACTATTTCAATTCATAAATACGTACTTACGGGAGTATATATTTTATTTTTCACATGAAAACACTAAAAAAACTTGTAATTTCTTTTTCTTTCCTCTTTGCCGTTTCGGCGTTAATGGCACAATCTGTTTTACAGCACGGCGAATGGGCAAAAGTGCAAGTGAGCGAAAGCGGCGTATATAAAATTAGTTACGAAGACGTTGTTGCCATGGGTTTTGCGCAGCCTGCGTCAATTCAAATTTTTGGAAATGGAGTAGGGGAATTGCCGCTTATGAATACCGGACAATTGCCTCAAACGCTTCACGAAATTGCAATTTTCACAAGTTTTGCGTCCGGCACAAAATTTTCAGCAGGCGATTATGTGCTTTTTTATGCCGATGTGCCTCGCAATTGGCAATTTAACGAACAAAGCAAGCAAATTGAATATGCCATAAATTCATATACCACACAGAATAATTATTTTATACGTATCAATTCGGGCGAAGAACCTTTGCGTGTGCAACCAAAAGCGCAAGAAACGGGCATTGTGAGCAAAACAATTTCAACTTACGACAATGTGCAAATTCATGAAAAAGACGAAACGAATGTGTTAAAATCCGGTCGTGTGTGGCTTGAAGCTTTGGGCGAAAAAACGCTTTCGTTTACACTGCCCAATTTGGTGGAAACCGAATATGTAACCATGAAAACGAGGCTTGCCGCTCGCCACACAAGCACTGCCACATTTGATGTTGCGGTCAATGGCGAAAAAAGAAATTCAATAACGGTTGGTGGAATTAGCTCAGGTTCCGACGCTTATGCAAATTTGCGTGAAGCGGTTGATAATTTTTATGTGAATGGAAATTCCGTTTCGATAAAAATTACCACAAAATTCAGTGGAGTCGACAGTAAACAGTATTTAGACTATTGTATGCTGCTCTATCGTGCAAAACTTTCGTTTACGCAGGGGCAATTGGTTTTTAGAAATTACACGCAGCGTATAGCGCAAGCTGCCGGTCGTTACGAAATTACGGCTCCGGCAAATGCGCAGGTGTGGAACGTGAGCAATCCCGAACAGCCGCAAATAATGTCGCTTACCTATAATAATGGTAAAGCAGTGTTTGATGATGATATTTCGCAAGTGGCTGAATATGTTGCGTTTTCGCAAGATTTTAAAAAACCTGTGTTTGTAAAAAAAATACAAAATCAAAATATTCTTGCGCACACAGGTGCCAATATGGTAATAGTATGTGCCGATGCGTTGCGCCCCGAAGCGCAGAAAATAGCCGATTTGCATGCCGGTTTGCAAGGATTGAAAACGGTAATTGTAAGTCAGCAGGAAATTTTCAATGAATTTTCGGGCGGTCGCCCCGACCCAACGGCGCTGCGCAATTATTTTAGATATGTATGGCAAAAAGGCGGAAAATTGCAGTATGCGCTTTTGTTTGGCGATGCAAGTTACGATAACCGGACATTCCGGGAAGAGCAAATTCCTGTAATTTGTTTCCAAAGTTTGGAAAGTATGAATGCACATTCGACCTTTGTTACCGACGATTTTTTTGGGCTATTGCAAGCCGGAACCGGTGTGCGAGGCAATGATTTGATAGGCAATTTAGATATTGCCGTAGGGCGAATGCCGGTAAATACGCTTGCCGAGGCTCGTGCGGTGCTGCAAAAATTGCTGAACTATACCACATCGCCCAATAATAGAGGTGATTGGCAAAATTATATAACATTTCTTGCCGACGATGCCGGTGGCAACCAAACCATGCACGCCACGGGAGCTGATAAATTGTCGAAACAAATAGCTGCGCAATATCCGCAGTTTAATTTCGATAAAATATATTTAGATGCCTACAAACAAGTGAGCAACAGTTCGGGAAAATCGTATCCCGATGCGGTGCGAGCCGTGAATGAGCGCATGATTAAAGGTTCGCTGGTGTTTAATTACACCGGACACGGGCATTATACCCGTATGTCGAAAGCAAATGTAGTAACGCTTGCATCGGTGGAATTGTGGAAAAATAGCACTCGGTTGCCCTTGGTTATTACCGCTTCGTGCGAAATATCACGCTTCGATAATGATGGACTGTCGCTTGGCGAAAAACTTTTTTTGCAAAAAGACGGCGGTGCAATAGCTCTTTTTAGTACCACGCGCACGGTGTATGCTAATTCCAATGATGTGTTGAACTCACGAATATTCAATTATTTGTTTGAAAAAGATGAAACAGGTGCGCCGCTCTCTATTGGCGAGGCTTTGCGCCGAGCAAAAAATTCCATGGGAGATGAGCAAAACAAACGAAAATTTGCGCTTTTGGGCAATCCGGCTTTACAACTTGCTGTGCCTCAGCATAAAGTAATACTTGATTCGATTGATAACAGCATGTTTGCAGAGTTTAACGACACCCTGCGGGCAAATCAAAAAGTGCGACTTGTGGGAAGTATTCAAAATCATGCTAATGAGAAACTTACATCGTACAACGGCGAATTGCTGATAACCGTTTTCGATAAATCGCAAATGGTGGAAACGCTGTCGAACGACGACCCAAGCGGAGCCGATAAAATAAAATTTGAGGTACAAAAAAATATTCTATTCCGAGGTTTGGCAACGGTAACAAACGGACAATTTGAAGCGAATATTATAATACCGCAAGATATTAGTTATTTTGCCGGCGATGGAAAAATAAGTTTTTTTGCAAATAACGGACATGAACAAGCTGCCGGTAGTTGTTTTATTCCTATAAACGGAAGTGTGGAATCTGAAAAAGATGTAACTCCACCGACAGTGGAAATGTTTCTCAATTCATACGATTTTGTGAATGGTGGAATTACGAATGAAAATCCACTATTATTGGTAAAACTTTTTTCCCCATCGGGTATCAATATTTCCGATGTTGCCGTAGGACATAGCATTTTACTTATTATTGACGGCGATGAACGCAATCCGATTGTTCTCAACGATTATTATGTAGCCGACAGAGATACCTACACTTCGGGAACATTGAGTTATCAACTGTTGCAATTGAGCGAAGGCGAACACACAATAAAACTGCGAGTGTGGGATACGCAAAACAATATGACCGAAGAAACGCTGCAATTTTACGTGGTGCATTCAACTAATTTTTCGCTTGCTCGTGTGTATGCTTACCCAAATCCTACGACCGATGTTATAAATATTTCGTTTGAACACAATCAAGCGAATGAACAACTGAATGTTACGCTTTTTGTGTACGATATGATGGGAAATAAAGTTGCCCAAATTCAGCAAGAAATGACCGCGCAAGCGAAAAATGTTATGCAATGGAATTGCCAACGGGCAAATGGAACTCGCTTGCAAGGCGGAATTTACAACTGCGTGTTGCGCATAAATTCGCCGCAGGGAATGCAGCAGGTGGCGGTGCCGAAAATAATTGTGCAGTAGTCTTAAAAGAACGCGGATAACGCAGATGACACGGATTTACGCAGATAATAAACGAATAGAAAATTTATATTTCCTAATTATCAGCAATATAAAAATCTGTGTAAATCTGCGTTATCCGTGTCATCTGCGTTCTAAATTACTTTTGAGACAGTCTCTTAAATCTTCTCAGCACACAACATGCCATCAACAGCCGATGAAACAATTCCCCCCGAATAACCGGCTCCTTCGCCGCAAGGGAAAAGATTTTCAATGCGCTCGTGCTGCAAAGTTTCGGCATTGCGGGGAATGCGTAGCGGCGACGATGTACGAGTTTCCACCCCCACAATCAAACCATCGGAATGAAAACTTGCGTAACCACGTAATTTTTTATCGAACGCCTTAAATGCTTCTTGCAAACGAGTAGAAATAGTGGGCGGTAACCAAAAATGCAAAGGCGAATTTACCACACCCGGAATGTAGGACGTTTCGGGTAAATCGCCCGAAATTTTTCTTTTTACAAAATCGCAAATTCGCTGTGCCGGAGCAATTTGCTGTTTTCCACCATTCAAGTAGGCAAGTTTTTCCAGATGTTCTTGAAATTGTAATCCTGCCAACACGCCGTGTTCCGAAAATTCGGCAAAATCTTCAACACGCAATTCCACCACCACGCCCGAATTGGCAAACGGCGAATTGCGCTGCGAGTTCGACATTCCATTAACGACAGTTTGCTCAAAATCACTCGCCGAAGGCACTATAATTCCACCCGGACACATACAAAACGAATACACGCCTCGCCCTTGAGCTTGATGCACAAGCGAATATGTTGCCGCCGGCAGAAAATCCATTGGAGCTTTGTGATATTGCACTTCGTCTATAAATTCCTGTGGGTGTTCGGCTCGCACACCCATAGCACAGGGTTTTGCCTGCAATTCAACGCCGCGTTCGTGTAATTTGTAATACACATCGCGGGCAGAATGTCCGCTTGCCAAAATAAGATTTTGTACATCAACCGTTCCGTGCTGAGTTTGCACCGCTTGTATGCGATTATTTGAAATTATAAAATCTTCAACTTTGGTATTAAAATGCACTTCGCCGCCACATTCGAGTATTGTGTTACGAATGTTGGTAATAATCGTCGGCAATTTGTCGCTACCCAAATGCGGGTGCGCATCAATCAAAATTTCGGGCGATGCGCCGTGCAACACCAACAGTTCGAGCACTCGCCGGTTGTTACCTTTTTTCTTGGAACGGGTAAACAGTTTGCCGTCGGAAAACGTGCCTGCGCCGCCTTCGCCAAAGCAATAATTGGAATTGGGATTTAAAGCCTCGTTTTTATTCAACAAAGCCAAATCACGTTTGCGTTCGCTTACATTTTTTCCTCGTTCAAAAATCACGGGTTTCAAACCTCGTTCTATCAATTGCAAAGCGGCGAATAATCCGGCAGGACCAGCTCCTACAATATGAACGGCAGGAGCTTGCGATACATTTTTTTTATCGAAAAATAATTGTGGTTGCGGCAATTTTTGTGTTTCGTTGCAAGCACACAGCACTTCAATATTGAATTTCACGGTGCGTGAACGGGCATCAATTGAACGTTTTACAATTCGCAGAGCGTGAATATTACGTGGCGCAGTGCCGAGTTTTTCGGAAACTATTTGTTTGAGTTTAAATTCATTGTGCGCAATTGCGGGCAGCACTTGTAACGATATTGTATGTAACATAAAGTCTATTTTAAATATTCAAAAATTTGGGAATAGAATCTTATTAAATAATCATTCTTTTTTGATAAATTTTTAAATGATTTTTTGCTTTGAACAAAAGCAATTTCTAATACACACGCTTAACTCCTCTCATAAGTCCGCCAATCCCAACGGTTATATAATGCGAACCTCCCGAAATTCCGTCATATTTTTTTGAAAAATTCGGAATACTGTATCCATAGCGAATTCGTAGAAATCCATAGTCCGATTGTGAATAAAATGGGTATGTGTTGCCAAATTTTATATCAAAACTCACACCCACATTGTAGGTAAACGATGATATTTTCAACTCTTTTAATTCTGGCATTCTTTTTATTGCCCCATCTATTGGCGTAACAGATAACCTACCAATACCTGCAAAAGGTGCTAATTTGAATTTATCGGTATTCCAAACGGCAAAGCCAAACGAGGCTTCGGGAATATATACATTTAACGATGAGTCTTTTTCATACACTCCCGTTGAAAACTCAAAATCTTTTTTGTTTTTACTGAATCCTACATACCCTCGAAGATACAATTCAAATCTTTTGTAACATATATCAAGTGCCGCTCCAATAGGAATATGGTTTGTGTAATTTTCACGTAATGTTCCCGTAAAAATTCCATATCCGCTAAAAATTTCTCCGGCAATTCCCCAATCTTTGGGAACAAGTTTAAATTCAATATGTTTTTTTACAAAATATTTATATTCAGATTCGGGGTAAGCTTTGAGGAATTTCTCTGCTTGAATATTTAATGAATCTTGAAATGTTGCTCCTTTCTTTATCAGCGATTCAAAATGTAATTGAAGAAAGTGCTTTTTTTCGCTATCAATAGCTGCATTTTGAATTTGATTAATGAGCGTTTGAGCGTTTTCTTTTGATTTCGCAAGCAATTTTGTGTGCAACATATCTTGCGGAGGGCGAATTTTTGAATAGTAACCTTTGTTCAAATCACCAGTCCAATACCACTCGTGCGAATAGGAACTTAAATAGTAGCTTTCATTTTTCACAGAATCGTACCGTACGATAGTATTCAACAATTCTTCATATTCATTCGTCCAATACAAAATAAGCAAATATTCAGTCGTGAACAATGCAATATAATTCTCATCGTTCCCTTTTTTCATCAAATAGTTTTTAATCTCTTTTACCGTATTTATATCATTTTCCAAAAATTTGTCTAACAACAAACTTCTGCCTTTTGAAATGATTACAGACTTAGAATCGTTATAGTTCAAAATTTGCATTTCTATACTATCAACTTGACTAAACACTTGTGCTGAAACAAGTGTAATAATAATGGTAACAAACAATTTTTTCATCGTATTTTCTTTATCATAACTTTTCCAAAGTTTAAAACTTTGGAAAAGTTCGTTCGTTTACTCCTCCGCAATATCGTCCTCAAAACGAAGATTTTGTATAATAAACTCCTGCCGAGCCGGAGTGTTTTGCCCCATATAATAAGTCAAAAGCTGTTCGATAGACATATCTTTGCTTGCTTTTACCGGCTCCAAACGCATATCTTTACCTATAAATGCGGTAAATTCATTCGGCGAAATTTCGCCCAAACCTTTAAACCGGGTAATTTCGGGACTTGGTTTTAGTTCTTCCAACGCTCGCTGGCGTTCTTCTTCGGAGTAACAATAGCGAGTTTCTTTTTTGTTGCGTATGCGAAACAGGGGCGTTTGCAAAATAAATACATGCCCACGTTGAATAAGTTCCGGAAAAAATTGCAGGAAAAATGTAATCAACAGCAAGCGAATGTGCATACCGTCCACGTCGGCATCGGTGGCTATAATTACATTGTTGTAACGCAAATTATCTAAGTCGTCCTCAATATTGAGCGCTGCTTGCAGCAAATTAAATTCTTCGTTTTCGTACACCACTTTTTTGGTCAAGCCAAATGTATTGAGCGGTTTCCCCCGTAAGCTAAACACCGCTTGGGTGTTGGGATTGCGCGATTTGGTAATAGAGCCGCTTGCCGAATCGCCCTCGGTTATGAAAATACTTGTATCGTGGCGCAATTCATGCTTTTCATCATTATAATGTACACGGCAATCGCGCAGTTTTTTGTTGTGCAAATTTGCTTTTTTTGCCATTTCCCGTGCTGTTTTTTGCACGCCTGCCATAGCTTTTCGTTCTTTTTCGGAACTTTGAATTTTTTTCAACAAGGCATCGGCAACTAACGGATTTTTGTGAAGGAAGTTATCTAACTGTTCTTTCACAAAATCGTTGATAAATTTTTGTATCGAAACACCGCCGGGAGCCATATCTTTGGAGCCGAGTTTTGTTTTTGTTTGCGATTCAAATATTGGTTGGTCTACACGCACACTTATTGCCGCAATCACACTTTGGCGAATATCAACGGCTTCTAAATTTTTTGCGCTGAAAAAATCTTTAATCGTTTTGGCGTAGGCATCGCGAAAAGCATTGAGGTGCGTACCGCCCTGCACGGTATTTTGCCCGTTTACAAAGGAATAATACATTTCGCCATAGCGATTTTCGTGCGTGAGCGCAATTTCTATATCGTTGCCTTGCAAGTGAATAGGCGTGTAAATTGGCTCGCCGGTCAAATTTTCGTTGAGCAAATCGAGTAAGCCGTTGCGTGAAATAAATTTTTTGCCGTTCAGCACAATTGTCAATCCCGGATTGAGATAGGTGTAATTGCGCAGCATATCTTCTACATATTCCAAACGAAACACAAAGTTTGAAAAAATAGTATCGTCGGGGTAAAATTTTACGTACACGCCATTTGACTCGTTGGGCGACGATTGTACGGCGCTTTCGCTCACAACTTCGCCTCTTGAAAATTCTACGGATTTTACTTCGTGTTCACGAAACGATTTTATAATAAATTTGGTAGAAAGCGCATTCACGGCTTTAAGACCAACGCCGTTCAAGCCAACCGATTTTTTAAATGCGCCCGAGTCGTATTTACCGCCGGTATTGATTTTTGAACTCACATCGAGCACTTTTCCCAAAGGAATACCCCTGCCGTTATCACGAATGGTAACAGAATGTTCGCTGATTTGAATGTCGATAACTTTACCAAATCCCATCATATATTCGTCAATGGAATTGTCGATAGCCTCTTTCAGAAGAATGTAAATACCATCGTCCACAGCCGAGCCGTCGCCAAGTTTGCCAATGTACATACCCGGTCGCAGGCGTATATGTTCCTGCCATTCAAGACTTTTAATATCATCTTCGGTGTATGCTGCTACTACTTCTGCCATAATCTAAAATTTTGAAAGGCAAAAGTACGAAAACATATTGTAAGTTTATAAATTATGAATTATAAATTTTTCAACAATCCAACGTTGGTAACGTATCAAATTAGGGGATTGAAAAAATTCAAATCGCGATAAAAAATAATTCATGATTAATAATTTTTAATTAATAATTATTTCGTATTTTAGCGGCAAATTTTAAAATAGTACTAATTTATAATTAATAAACAAAATGTCAGTAAGTTACAAAGAACTCGGTTTGGTGAATACTACCGAGATGTTTAAAAAAGCTTTTGCCGGCGGATATGCAATTCCGGCGTTCAATTTCAACAACATGGAGCAAATGCAAGCGATTGTTTCGGCTTGCGCAGAACAAAAATCTCCGGTAATTCTTCAAGTTTCAAGCGGTGCGCGTAAATATGCAAACCAAACATTGCTTCGTTACATGGCGCAAGGAGCCGTAGAATATGCAAAAGAACTTGGTTGGGAAAATCCACAAATTTGTCTTCACTTAGACCACGGTGATACGTTTGAACTGTGCAAAAGCTGTATTGATATGGGCTTTTCATCGGTAATGATTGATGGTTCACACCATTCGTATGAAGATAACATTGCATTGACTAAAAAAGTAGTTGAATATGCTCACGCTCACGGCGTTACCGTAGAAGGCGAACTTGGCGTATTGGCAGGCGTTGAGGACGAAGTAAGTTCAGAACATCACACATACACACAACCCGAAGAAGTTGTAGATTTCGTAAGCCGCACAGGTGTTGACTCACTTGCAATTTCAATAGGAACTTCACACGGAGCAAACAAATTTACTCCCGAGCAATGTACAGTAAATGCCGATGGCGTGCTTGTGCCACCACCGCTACGTTTCGATATTTTGGAAGCTATTGAAAAACAAATACCCGGTTTCCCTATTGTTCTTCACGGAGCATCGTCTGTTCCACAAGAATATGTAAAAACTATCAACGAAAATGGCGGAAAATTAAAAGATGCAATCGGTATTCCCGAAGAAGAATTGCGTAGAGCGGCTGCATCGGCAGTATGCAAAATCAATATCGATTCAGACGGTCGTTTGGCTATGACTGCTGCTGTTCGCAAATTTTACAACGAACAACCCGATAAATTCGACCCTCGTCAATATTTAGGTCCTGCTCGCGAAGAATTGAAAAAATTGTATACTCACAAAGTTGTGTCGGTACTTGGTTCTGCCGGAAAAGCGTAAGCGACTTTTTATTCATAAAAAAAAGTCAAATTATCAATTTTAGAACTTTCAAATCGAAAGCAAAGGTGCAGAGCACCGAGATATTGGTAGTAAAAACAATTATAGTAAACGTAAGGTGCGTAGCACCG
>WQTX01000070.1 GCA_009786075.1 Bacteroidota bacterium
TCGTTGTNAATATTACGGTGCTATGCACCTCTCGTTTACTGTAATCGTTTTTACTACAAATATCTCGGTGCTACGCACCTTTGCTTACAATTCGTAAATTCTAAAATTGATAATTCGACTTTTAGGACAGCTTCTTTTATTTTTTACAGTGCTAACATTGCATAAGGCGAAATGCCCAAAGTTTTGCATAGCAAACCTGCATTTTTGAGTGTTGGTTCGGCTCGTCCTGCAATATAATCATTTATTCTTGAAGGACTTAAACCAATTTTTTGTGCAAGTTGTTTTTGTGTCATTCCTTTTTCTTGCAAATAAAATACAAGCAATTCCGGTATCGCAGGTTTCCCTATCGGAAAATGTTCTTTTTCGTATGCAATTACCATATCCGACATTACCGAAAGTTCAATGACATTTTTATCAGTTGCCGACATTGTATCATCAACTATTGGCAAAAGCTCTTCTATTCGTGCCAATGCAAATTCATATTGATTTTTTGTAATCATAGTTTCTCTGGTTTTTATATTGTCGAACAATCTATTTTGTCATATTCTTTGTGCGTGCCTACAAACCGAATAAAAACATAGCCCATCACAAATTTAATTACTACCACTAAACGATAATTATTTCCTTTAATATTGAATACGTAATGCTGATTGCCGGTGTAATCAACCGAAGGAAAATCTATTTTAATGTCGGCAAAATTTTTCCAATTGGCTTTTTCAGCAATATCGTACCAACGTTCCAAAGCTATTTTTGCGTCTTCTTTGCCTTTTGTTTCGTAAAATTCTCGTAATTTTTTGTGTGATACTATTCTCATATTTTGTTATTCGCACTACAAAAATACAACATAATTTTGGAATTCAATAGTTTTTGCCAAATTAATTTTAAAACTCAGATTTGTTGTTGCTTTTTCTGTAAAGGTTCAGCGGTGGTTGCACCGCCCGTTACTCTATTCTTACAGGTTTTGCCATTTTTTTTTACGTTTTATTTTTTATGTAATGAAAATCACTACTTTTGTGTACTTTAAATTGCAAACCACATGGAACAAGAAAAAATCATTAAAATCATAATCTCGGCAGCTTTTATTTTCGTAATCTATCCGCTTTTGCGATTTGCGGCACGAAAAATAGTTAATAGGGTAGCAAAATTCAATTTGTATGATGCAAATAGAACACGAATGATTAAAAAAATGCTCAATGCAATGATTATTTTTGTGATATTCACAATTTTAGTTAGTCTTTGGGGAGTCGACACTAAAAATTTGTTTTTGTCATTGTCGTCGGTTTTTGCGGTTATAGGTGTTGCGTTTTTTGCACAATGGTCTATTTTGAGCAATATTACAGCAGGTATTGTTATTTATTTTTCGCTACCGCTTAAAATTGGCGACCGTATAAAAATTATTGACAAAGATTTTCCGATAGTGCTTACGGTAATTGATATAAAAACATTTTACCTTTCGCTCGAAACCGACGAAGGCGAACGAATTGTTTACCCCAATAGCTTGCTCCTTCAAAAAGGAACTGCCATTGAGAAAAAAACAGCAAATACTATTAATTTCTCATAATTAATTACCTATGTTGCTTCCATTAAGCAAAGCTCCGCACGATTTTTTACTCGCATTGTTTTCTACCGCCGATGTGCAGCGACATTTGGATTTGCCGACGGATTGCGTAAACATACACAATATTGCTGAAATTTACGCCCACTACTCTACTCCACAGCGAATTAGTTTTTGTATTTTGAGCGAAAATCAGTATGCCGGATTTATATCGGCAGCGTCGAACGCCAAACATAAAACCGCCTCGTTGAGTTTTGCATTATTGCCGCAATTTCGCCACAAAAAATTGATACAAAGCAGTATAGATGAAATGTATACAATTTTACAGCAACAATCTATTGTGCGCATCGAAGCACAGGTTTTGTGCGAAAACCAAGCATCTGTTCACGTTTTGCAGCAATGCGGATTTACGTGTGAGGGAATTTTGCAGCAGAATTTCATGATAGAAAATTGCCTTATGGATTCCTTTATGATGGCGAAAATAATAGCATAAAAATGGATTGCTTCGTTCCTCGCAATGACGCTTTTGCGTTGCTTTGTGCAAACTCTCGAAAAAACGTCATTGCGAGCGGAGCGAAGCAATCCACTTTTTATCTCAGAAAAATTCAATTATTCAATTACTCAATCATCAAATCCTGTCTTCCAGAATTTTAACAACAACTTCCTGTGTAATATCGCCGGCTTCTCCAAAATTCACAACGCCCCGGTTGGCTAATCGTTGTGCAACTTCCAAGCAGGTTTCTTTTCCTAAATTGTAAGCGCTCAAACGAGTTGGCACGCCCAATGATTCAAAAAATTCAACAGTTTTTTCTATTGTTTTGTCAATTTTTTCGTTGTCGCTTCCTTGGGTAATTCCCCAAATGCGTTCGCCGTATTGCATGATTTTTTTGCCTTTTACTGCACGGCGAATGTTCATATTTCCGGGCAATACTATTGCCAATGTTCGTCCGTGGTCTATGCCGTGTAGGGCAGTTAGTTCATGACCAATAATGTGCGTACTCCAATCTTCAATTGCGCCGCGCGAAATTATGCCGTTGAGAGCCATTGTTGCGCTCCACATAAAGTTTGCCATGGCATCGTAATTCGTGTGGTCGCTCATTACTTTTGGTGCAGTGTCAATCAACACACGGAGTATGCTTTCTGCCCATAAATCCTGCAATGGCGTGTTATTTGGAAAGGTTAAATACTGTTCCATTACATGAATAAAGGCATCGACAATACCGTTTGCAATTTGTTTGTCGGGCAACGAAAAACACACTTCGGGGTCTAAAATCGAGAATTTCGGCATTACCAACAGACTGCCAAAACTTAATTTTTCGCAGGTGCTTTTGCGTGAAACCACCGAATTACCGTTCATTTCGGTTCCTGTGGCAGGCAAAGTAAGCACGCAACCCAAAGGCATGGCTTTTTCTACCGGAACAGTTCCTTGCAAAATTCCCCATGACTCTACGCCTTCGGGCAAACAAAGGGCTGCTGCCAAAAATTTAGTGCCGTCGATAACCGAGCCGCCGCCTACGGGTAGCAGGAATGTAACATTTTCTTGTTTGGCAATTTCGTAAGCCTCCATCATGGTTTCGTAACTCGGATTTGGCTCTATGCCGCTAAATTCTACATAATCAAAGCCTTTGAGCGCTTTTGTTACCTGGTCGTACACACCATTTCGTTTAATACTGCCACCGCCATAAAGCAGCATGATTTTTTCGTTTTGCGGCAAAATATCTGAAAGTTGCGCAATCGTGTTTTTTCCAAAAATTATGGAAACCGGATTGTGAAAATTAAAATTGTTCATGATAATAAGGTGTTAGTGAGTTTAAAAAAAAAACGGCAGTACTGTTACATAAGACAAAATTACGAAATTAATCTTCGTTTTGTATGCCATTGCCGTATGATATAATTCATGTTTGTGAATGGAAATTTGTCATAATTAGGATTTAGGAATTTAGGGATTAGGATTTTAGGTAATAGGTTTTTAAGATATTTTTTATTGAAATCGCCGCGTTTCCTAAAACCTAAAATCCTATTTCCTAATCCCTTGGTAAAATTTTATAAAACGTATCGCCACGCAAGCCCATACGGAGTGATTCCAAGGCAATAATTTCGTTGGTGGCTATGTTGCCCAAATTCACATCGCAGCCAAAAAGATTGATAAACATAGCTTGTTGCGATTTGAGCGGAGCTTCCCACATAACTTTATCAATTGCTATATTACTGCTAATGAAGTTGATAAGCTCCATATTGGGCGAACCGTCTTTATTGAAAATTCCGATTGTGCCACTTTCGCGCGCTTCGGTAATTACTTTTACCGAACCGGCAGCAAGTTCGGCTTGCATTTGTGCAATCCATTCTTCGGGAGAGTAATGTACACTTGCATCTTTTGAACCAACTTCGGAAATAACGGTAAAATTTTTCTTCAATTCCTTAATGTATTCAAGTTTTTTCGAGTGCTCCATGTCCATAGTTCCGTCGCTCACTTCGGCAAGTTCAATGTTGTATTTTGCCAAAAATTGCTGATATTCGTTGAACATATTGCGAGCGGCAAACAATTCAAAAAGCGTTCCGCCGAAATAAGGCGTTATACCGGCTTCTTTGAAAATATCTATTTTTTCTCGCAATTTGGGAGTAATGAGCGATGTGCCAAATCCAACTTTTATAAAATCAACATATTCGGCGCAGTCGCAGGCAATTCCTATTGCTTCGAGTGTGGTCAAACCTTTGTCGATAACCATAGTCATGGCTTTTTCGCGAGGTTTTGCTGTTCGTTCGGGAACGAAAGGTAATTCAAAATTCATCATATTTATTTATGTACTATTGAGTGAAATAATTCTAATTTATCGGTGGGAATGGTGCAATTGTCGAAAAAACATTCTGCCACTTCGGGAACGTCTTCGTAAGCCAATTTAAAATATTCTACAGCTTTGTCGAAATTTTTTTGTTCTACAAATAATTCCGCAAGAGTATAATATAGAGAGGCTTCCTGCACATAGGTCAATGCTTTTTGAAGAATTTTTATTGCTTGGACAATTTTGCCGTTATTGCGAAGTATGTTGCAATATTTCAACCAAACGTCGATATTGTACTCATCTAATTTTACGGCTTGTTTACACAGTGCTATTGCCATATCGTTCATATCGAGTGCACTTAGCAACGTTGCAAAATCCATTATAATATCGCAATTGCCGGGTTCCAATTCAAGGGCTTTTTGAAACAATTCAATAGCTCCTTTATAATTGGCATCGAGCGCATAAAATCGAGCAAGTTTTGCCCATGCTTTTGCGTGGTCGGGTTCTATTTCAAGTAATGTAATCAAGCAATTTGCCGCTTGTTCAAAATCTTCCAATTCGGTGTAGCAGTCAGCCAACGATTCGAGTGCGCCTTCGTGTTCAGGGTCTCGTTGTAAAATTTCTTTAAAAACTTCAATAGCAGCAGGCGTATTTTCCAATTGCACCAAACACGCAGCTTTTACAAAATAGGCTTCTATAAAATCGGTGTTGATTGCCAATGCGTAATCCAATGCTTCTATTGCCTCGTCGAACTGTTCGTCTTGCCAATGCGCTACGCCCAAATTAAACCACGCATCAAACGAATAGGGTTCGGTTTCGAGTACGGTTTTTAAAAGCTGTATGCTTTTTCCGGTATTATCGGTCATATTATAGCAAAGTGCCAACTTATACGCCAACTCCTCATTTTCGGGGTAATTTTTCAGAGTTTGCTCCAAAATTTTTTGCGCCGTTTCGTAATGTGCGTGTGCAAAAAGTTCGGCACAAACGTAGCAAACGGTTTCTTCTTCCGCTTCGGGTTCAAGCGCAATGGCACGTTTCAAATAAAAAAGAGCATTTGCAATATCGCCTTTGTGAGCATATACAAAACTCAAATCGGCTGCATGAAAGGCACTGTCGGGTTCTAATTCAAACAGTTTTTGAAATTTTTGCAAAGCCTCGTCTTCACGCTCGCAATCAAGTAAAAACATAGCTTTCGCCGATTCTATGTCGGAATTGAAACCATGTTGCTTTTCAGCGTACATAAAGAGTTTTTGAATTTTATCTTCTTCGTCAATTTCGGAATAGTAATCAACCAAATCTATAAATTCATCAACATCGAAATACACTTCTTTACCCGTTGCAAGCATTGTATCGCATTTTTTCACCGATGCTGCAAATTCTTTTTCGTCTAAATCAAAATCTTCGTTATTATTCATATAATTTTTATGGATTAACTTCGTTGAGCCCTTCGGGGTTGCTTCGTCGTGCCTCCTCGCAATGACGTAGAGACGTAGCGCGCTACGTCTCTACATTATAAATGTTCGGGACGCAATAAATCGGTTACTTCTTTTACAGGATTGAAGGTTTCAATAGGAATTTCAACAAAAATTGTATTCCAATCCGACATTGCTCCATTCCACAATCCGGGTAATTCCAGAGCTTTCAATTCCTTACCATTGCTGCTTTTGGTGGTAATAATCCCCGAATCTTCGTCAATAAAATCAAGTAAATTGTATTTTTTGCCATCGCTATTTTTCACGCCGCACACCAAATCCACCGGATTGAAATGTGTTGATGCGTTCAAAATTTCCATTTGTTGTTTATTGTCAGCGTCAATTTGCGCTTTTTCAATAATTTGCAGCGTTTGTGCGCCATCGCTTTCTTTCACAAAGAAGGGACCGCCACCGGGCTCGCCTTCATTTTTTACCATTCCGCACACACGAATCGGACGATTGAGAATTTCCAAAAGATATTCTTTCGCATCGTTGCGCGCCCATGTTTCAAAGCCTTCGGGGAAACGGAAAAATAATTCTTCCGACAAAAATTTACACACATTGCGAAACCGTTTATCGGACAAATGTCGGCTTTTGCTCACTTTTGCAAAATATTTATAGATACTATTTTGATAATCAATAAGAATACCGCCCAACACTTTTTTGTACAAAACGGTACTGTCTTTCTGATTATCGGGCACTACATTATCAATATTTTTTATAAAAATAATGTCAAAATCCAAATCATTCAAATTTTCAATCAACGCACCGTGTCCGGCAGGGCGGAAAAGCAAACTGCCGTCGGCATTTTCAAAGGGCGTGTTATCTAAATTTACGGCAATAGTGTCGGTCGAAGGTTTTTGAATGCTGTAACTGCTGTAATATTTTACATCATATTTTGCTTGATAACCTGCTTTTGTTTCGTTCACACAATCTTTAAACCCTTGCATAAATTCGGGCGAAACGGTAAAATGTATGTTCACATCACGATTATGCTGCTTGGCATACAAAGCGCCTTCCACCAAATGTTCCTCAACAGCCGTGCGGCTTGTGGTTCCATATTTGTGAAACAATAGCAAGCCTTTCGGCAAATTGCCGTAATTCAAACCTTTGGGCGTTACAATATATTCTACAATTGGTTTGTAATCTTTTTTCGCCAAAAGTTCGTTTATATCAAAACCGTCTTTACTCAAAAGTTCGCACAATTGCGGGTAAAATGCAAATTTTTGAATATTTTCAATAAATCCCTGCGGCGTGTGCAAACCTTTTTTTGTGAACAGTTTATCATACGATTCTTGTGAGCCGTCGTAGGTTTCGAGAATTGTAAAAAGCATTTTAAACATACGGGTAGCTGCGCCCGATGCCGGCACAAATTTTACAATGCTTTTGTATTTTTTCTTTTTATCGTAGAGTTTTGCATATTTCGCCGCTTCTCTATCGTCAAAACGCAAAATGCCATTTCCCAGCGTTGCCGGAGCGGTAATATTCATTGGCGGAAAACCGGTTACAAAGCGTTGTAGCTGTTTTTCAACTCTCTCTATTGCAATGTCTTTATTTTGAATTTCTGTGATTTGTGATTGTGTAAGCATAGTCGATTACATTTTTGTGAATTTAAACGACCAAATATAGGGATTTTTCGATTACAAATCATATTTTGTGAAATAAAAGTTGATAAATGCCTGCGGCGATAAAACGCTACGCTGATAAAATTTATCGCTGCAGGCAATGTATCTTTTTGATTTCGGGCTTGAAAAGCAAAATTTTCATAACCTTAGGCGAGCCAAAGCGTAGCCTAAGGTAAAAAGTAAAGCAACGCCTTCGCCTAAAAGGCGAAACTTTTTTGCGTTAAGTTTCGCCTTTTAAGCAAAGTCTGCATTTCTAACTGCCACAGGCAACACTACGTTCGCCTGCGGTTACGAAAATTAAGCCCTTCGGGCTATTAGATATTAACCCGACTGGTTTTAAAAGTGATTTTTTAATTACTTAATTGCTGATTAAAAGAGTTTTATATTATTTTCGATTTCCGTTATATTGATGTCGGTTTAATAACATAACGGATAAGCATATTCTTTTTTTATGATTTTTTCCATAATACGTGCCGGACGCAACTTTTGAATTATTATTAAAAACCGACTAAAACAATAACGACAAATTAACCATAAACCCATTGTTCTGTTTCTTCGTAAAAGTTTCTTCGGAATTAAAACTGAAGAATCTATTGGTAAAAGTTGTGCTTATCGCCATAATTCCAAATTGTATTCCACCGCCATATTCGGCAGATATGTGGGTACGATTCATTATTGAAGTAAAATCCATATTACTTGGCGATTGATAAAAAGGCTCTGTTTCACCGCTATAAACAGCCTTGCTTTTTTCATAAATACCGCAATCCAATCCGGCGCCGCCGTGTATAAAAAAGCCGAATTTTTCAAAAACATCAAATTTGTATATTAAGCGTACGGGAATATATGCGGTATGCCGCTGAAAGCTATAAGTATATTCCATGCCCACGGGATTTATAGTTATTCTATCGGTCGGAAGAGCGTATTCGTAGTAAAGTCCCCAGTCAATTCCCAATCCGAGTACATCAGGAGCGAAAAAAGGGTTAAATTTGAATCCGATTTGCACTATTGGAATATTGTAAGGTTGCTCCCATGACGAAATTTCTTCGTTTTTGTCGATACTTAAATTATAGCCTCGTTCTACATAACCTGCCGATATGCCCCATCGTCTGCGTTCATTTTTTAAAGCAAATGGATTGTCGATAGGTCCTCTACCTCCTTTCGTTCTTGTCGTTTCCTCAACATTAAACATCAAAGAAAAATTAAACATCAATCCATTTTTTTGTTTTCTGGTAAAAGTTTCTTCGGGATTGAAACAGAATAGTTTGTTGGTCAAAGTCATACCCAGTTGCATTTTAGCTAATTGTATTCCGTATCCATATTCAAAAGATACATTCAAACGATTGACAATCGAAGAAAAATTAACTCCACTCGGCGATTGAAAAAAAGGCTCTGTTTCATCGCTATAAGTAGTCTTGGTTTTTTCATAAATACCACAATCCAATCCGAAACCGCTATGTGCAAAAACTCCGAAATGTTCACTAATATCAAATTTATACATCAAACGCAAGGGAATATATGCAGTATGCCGTTCAAAATTGTACGTGTATTCTCTGCCCGCAGGATTTATAGCCGTATAATTAACCGGAAGCGCATACTCATAGTAAACCCCCCAATCAATTCCTAAGCCATTTTCATCAGGATTGAAGAAAGAATTAAATTTGGCTCCAATTTGGAAAATTCTAATATTTTTTGGTTGTTTCCACGATGAAATTTCTTCATTTTTATCTATACTCAAATTATAGCCCCGTTGTGCATAACCCACCGAAAAACCCCATTTGTTGCTATCGTCATATAAATACAAATCAGGGGCACTTTTTTTCCCTTGTAGTGTAACATCTATGGTCTTTTTTTTATTTCCTCTTTCAAGTTTTATTTGCCCGCTTACTTCCCTTGTAGATTTATTTTTGACGTATCTAACAATAAGATAACTACCGTCTTGCATACAGTAACACCACGATGGACAATCAAATTCAAATTTATCTGTATTAATCTTTATTTCTCTTATTCTTTTTTTATTCATTACGAAAACCGGAAGGGTTATACTGTTTACATCTGTTAAGTCTCTTCCCGACTGCTTCATGGTTATTGGTTGCTTTGTGGAGGCAAATCGCAATTCGATATTTGCTATTCTATCATTGATGTCTTTATTCGGCAAACATTCAAAAATGATATGGTCTGATTTTTTTTCATATTTTAGCCAATCATTAGGCACATTGTTAATTTCATAAGAACCTTCAACTAACACATCTATTCTTACGTCTCCGCCAGAAAGATTAAAATCGTGTGAATCTTTAGAAACAAACGACCCTTTCATTTTTTGAGAAACTTTTATTGTAGTTTCTCTGTTATCAATACGTATTTTTATTGCCGTCTTTCTTTCATCTGCTGTTTTATTAGGTTCGCAGGTAATTCTAATAGTCTCCCCTGCTTTTTCGGCTTTACACCACCAAGGAAACTCAAGAATTTCAAAAGAACTATTAGCAGCAACCTCTTTATAACCGCCATTTGCATTGAAAAACACCTCCGGTTCATCAAAATCCTTAGCCATTTTATCGGCTAATATTTTACAATCTTGTGCAACATCAGTCCTTGAGGTTGGAATAGTGTGTGTGCGTATTTTTATTCCGCTTTCCACTGTTATTAATCGACTTACAATTTGTATATTGCTATAGTGACCGCTTACATCGGATACGCAAATAATATCAACCCCTTTGAGTCTGCCGAATCGTATTCTATCGTTATCATCAATAATAATGCTATCGTTGAGATTCAATTCTTTCATTATATCTTCGAGTTTAATGCGTTCAATAACTTCGTAAATGCCGGCAAACGTAAGTGCTTTATCCAATTCGCCAGCAATTGTTTGTTGAACAGTTTCTCCTTCTTTTGTCGAAAGATTTAATGAAGAAATATTCGGTTCCATAACCGCAACTTTCTTTTTGCTACCTTGCGCACTAGCGCTACTTACAATAAATGCACATAAAATAATTGGTATTAATTTTTTCATTGTATTATAAATTTTAATTTTTGATTTTCACATGAGGGATTAATTTTTCTTTGATTTCCGCACCTACTCTTTCATATATTCTTCTTATTGCTTGTTCGGGATTAGAACTGCCGTCTTTTTCAGAAAATTCATCGGCAAAAACTTCTTTACCGGTTTTGTTATCTATCAGTTTTACTATTATGTCAACATAAAAAATTTGTCTATTCCCATAATTACCGGCTTTTCGAGAAATAGCCGTAATGGTCAATGAAAAATCAGCTTCCTGATTGATACTGACAAAATCGCAACCTACATCAGTCAATTCTTTTTTTACTCTGTTGGATATGATTGTTGAGGGGGAGCCTAAAATATCTTCTTCGCAGGTTACGTAAACGGAAATGGTTTGTTTAAGTAATTCGTTATATTTTTCAAGTATAGATATAGCTCGTTGGGTTTGTAATTTGTTTTCATCTGCATTTACCGAATTTGTTGAAACAGCAATTATCAAACGTTGGTCGTGCAATACTTGTGCCAATACCGGCGGAATGATTTCGCGGCATTTTTTTATTATTTCTACTTTTTGCTTGGAACTTTCCCATTGTTGCAATGGCATTTCAGCTTGCAACAAATTTAACGATATATTTGAAGCGTATTTATTTATTAATTCTTGCCGGGGAATAAAAACAAAAGCGTAAGCAATATTTTCATCCGTATCTATATGAACATCATCTTTTATGCCCATCAAATTATCCAACTTTGAACTGACAATAGTTTTTTCGCTTAATCCTTTTCGTAATTGTTCTATGTTATTTACAATGGTACTTTCTGTGGTTGTGATTGTTGTGTTTTCTGCGTTTACACTAATTTTCATCAATAAATTACCTATGGCTTTTGTTTTCAAATTTTCCCAATCACCATCATTCAACGATGTTTCGTTTTTTTGCAGTTGCTTTTGAGCAAAGCCTGTAAGATAAATTTCGTGTGGATAGATTGCTCTTTTATTTTCGGTCCAAGAAAGCCTTCCTTGCCCCAAAATAGACAAGGAAGAAATAAAAAGAATTATTGTTACAAAAAATCTATGTATCATTATTAGTTTTATTTAGAAAACTTCTTATCAAACTCTTTTTTAAAGGTTTCATAATCATCATCAATTCTTAAAATATCATTAGCCGAAAGCCTTTGATAAATTGGTCTTAAAAGTTTATCTTTTTCAATTTCGATAGCCATATAGCAGGTAAAATTCTTTGTTTGTGGATTTTTCGTATATTTTTCACAAATAATTTTATAAGAGGCAAGCTCGTGTTCATAGCTATTCTTTGTCATTTCATTCAATGTCTTCGTGATTTCTTCCGTCATTTGTATTTGCTTACGAGCCAAATTATCTACTGCTAGTCCCTTAATGCTTGTTCCGATTTTAAATCCAAGCGCTTTTAACACCTCTTGTCTTGCTGAACTGTTTGCCACCTGCATATCCATACTCCAGCCGCTTCCTGTAGCTCTAATAAAATTTTTGTCCGATTGATAATCCATTGGAGCACAAGGGAAAGTAACTTCAACCTCTGCCGGTTCGTTAAGCTTCTTTTTCATTTTTTTACTGTCTGTTACTGAAACAGCTTTACTACACGATGTAATTGTTACACATCCTACTATTGCCGCTAAGGCAAACACAAAATAAAAATTTCTCATAATTCTAAAATTTAAGTTAAACATGAAATTTGATAATACAGCAAAGATATATTTTATGAATTTCTATATGAAATTTACTGATGCGAGAAAATCCACAAAATGCGGTAAAATATCCCTCTTTTTGTTTCGTTTTTCGCAACAGTTTTCTTAAAACAAACTTGTGTAATGAGAAAAGAAATTGTAATTCAGAATTTCCGAAATTTTGACAAGAAGCGCAGTATCAATAGAAGGACATTTGAAAATACGATACACATTAGAGCGGTCGCAAGGCAATTGCCGAGCAAGCCAAGAGGCTCGCCGCCCTTGCTCGTTCATTTTACTTTGTATAATTTTTCCGATATGTATTTTGTGGTTTTCCTGCATAAAAAAGCGTAAACTGTTTGTGAATTGCTTATTTTATCACAAGGGTTCATCCAAAAACCGTAACGCCAAATAAGCACAAACAGTTCACGCCGCATGGACGTGAACCTCTGTAACTTATTCCCGCGTTTGGCATATAACCAAACTTTAAAATTTTGGATGATTTTTGTGATTGAGAATAAGAAGAACTAAAAGTTCAAATCAATAAATTAAAATCAATGTAGTTGTATCTGTATTTTTTGTTTTAAAATTTAGAGTGTAAAAATACGAATTTTTCTTAAAAAAGGCGAAATATTACATTTTTCATGTATCTTTGTGGTTAAGAACATAAAATTGTATTTAAAATGTTACGTGAAATTATCACTCCTTCTGTAAGCAACCATATCTTTACATTACCGGAATCTTATTATGGTAAAAAAGTGATGGTTACGGTATCTGCATTGGAAGAAAAGGTGGATAACTCAAAAAGTTATCTTACAAAAGCAGAGGAAGCACGGGCTTTCTTTAATTCAATTCAGATTGATATGACCGGTTTTAAATTTGATAGAGAGGAAGCAAATGAACGATAAATTCTTTTTAGACTCGAATGTTTGCATTTACGCTTTTGACATTGATACCGGAAAAAAAGCGAAAGCATTGGATTTGATAATCGGCAATAAAGCTACAGTCAGCACACAAGTATTAATGGAAACAGCTAATGTTGCTGCTAAAAAATTGAAGTTCAAGCAAGAACAAATACAATCATCGGTTACTTACATTACAATGTTTTGCGAATTGCATATTATCGAATTTTCGACTATACAATTGGCGTTTACAATAAACCAAAAATATCACTATTCTTTGTACGATGCTCTTATCATAGCCTCGGCACTTGAATCAAATTGTACTGTTTTGTATTCGGAAGATATGCAACATAGACATGTAATTGAAAAGCGTTTGACTATTGTAAATCCCTTTCTTTAATTTGCTTAATTTATTTGGCAAATAAAATATTTTGCAGTACATTTGCAATGTCTCCTTGATTGGTGGCTGGTAACTTTGGAGCCGGATTAGAACTATCAAGCGAGGAAACATGGGTAACTTCTTGATTGTCAAAATCAAGAAGTTTTTCTTTTAATGTTACTTCGTGAACATACAATGGCAAAAAGGCGCAGAGCACCGAAAATATTTGTAGTATTTAACACGACACACAAAGCGAGGTGCGTAGCATCGTAATATTTTAATAATCAATTTGTTATTAATATTACGGTGCTACGCACCTCTCGTTTACGGTAATCGTTTCCACTACAAATATCTCGGTGCTCTGCACCTTTGCTTTCGATTTGAAAGTGCTAAAAATTGATAATTTGACTTTTAGGACAGCCTCTTGTTTAATCAATTCAATTTCTTTTGTCGTTTTGTTGGTGGCAAAAAATTTTCTCCGGTAATAACTGATTTTCCTGTTTCGGTTTCCAGTTCCTTGCGGGCATTTTTAGCTACTGCTCCGCCTCGTTTACCGGCTCCGGCATTTTCAACAAAACCTTTTGCCTGTTCGCTTTCGGCAATTTGACGTGTAGAAAGTTCGGCTAATGCAGTAAATATCAGTTCTGCTTCGCTCATGTGGTCGCGTAAGTTTTGTGTTTTCAAATTTTTCAAGTTCTTGTGTTCTTTTACGGTCAAACCTGTCCACTCTTGATGAATAATATTAGTCAGCGCAGCAAATTCGTTTTGTTCTTTGACACCTGTCTCTTTCCAATAATCGGTCAGTTTGTTGCGGGTTTCCTGTCCGGTCATTCGTTGTTGAATCCATTTCTCACTTCGTCCGAGGCGTTGCCAATTTTCACGGGCACGGTCAAGACTGCGTTCCGGGTCAATAGTTTCTTGTATTCGTTCATAACCCACTTTTGCTAACCATTGTTTAAATGGCTCTGCCTTGGGCGATGGTATAGATTGAATAATGCGCAAAAGGCTGCGAACGTTGGCACAATCGGTATTATATTTCTTACCATCGGAAGAAACCAATTTCAGTTGTCGACAAATTGTCGACAACTCAATTCCGTCTTCAAATGTAACACGCTGTTTCATTTTAAACCAGTAATCACGCGGATTAGTGCTATCGGTCAGAATTTCAATAACATCAATAACCGAAAAATACCATTCTTCGGTGGCTTCGTCCCAATAGGTACGAACTTTTCTTTCTTCAAATAACTTTATGGCTGTTTCCATAGAAAGCTCAAATCATTTTAAATTTATTTTTTATCTGTTTTTTGTTTTAAAATTTGATGGTAAAAGTACTATTTTTTCCGGTTCAGCCGTAAAACCTTGTGTTTTTTATTTTTATTCACAGTCCAAAGAACTGAATTTGAATAAATCACTTTGATATAATAATTTGCTTAATTTATTTGGCAAATAAAATATTTTGCAGTACATTTGCAATGTCTCCTTGATTGGTGGCTGGTAACTTTGGAGCCGGATTAGAACTACCAAGCGAGGAAACATGGGTAACTTCTTGATTGTCAAAGTCAAGAAGTTTTTCTTTTAATGTAACTTCGTGTACATACAATCAGTTTTTTACTACCACACAGTGCAAATTATCAGATAATTTTACCCATGCACCGGTAAAATTATCTGATATTTTTACCGGTGTGTTAAATATTATTTCTATCTTTGCAATAAAAAAGAATAATTATGACACGAAATTTATTCACAAAGCTATTACAACACATTGACAAAAAGGAATTTACCATTATAACCGGTGCACGACAAGTGGGAAAGTCTACTTTAATGAAGCAATTGAACGAACATTGCAAGCAAACCGGTATGCCAAGCGTGTTTCTGAACTTGGAAAATAAAACTATTCTAAATGATTTAGACGCATCGCCACTCAATATTTTATCATACTTGCCCGATACCGAACAGAGGATTATAGTTTTTATTGACGAAGTGCAATATTTAAAAGAGCCAACGAATTTTCTGAAATTACTGTACGACGAATATACTCCAAAGTTAAAAATTATTGCCACCGGCAGCAGCGCATTTTATTTAGACAAATCGTTTACCGATTCGTTAGCCGGCAGAAAACGGATTTTTTGGCTTTCGCCCTGCTCTTTTAGCGAACATTTGGCATTGCGTGGTAAAGACTATTTAGTGCAAGAAATTTCGGAAATTCAAAAAAACAATCGTTACAAAAGTTTGCAAATTGAAATTTTGCGACAAGAGTGGGAAACATTTATGATTTTTGGCGGCTATCCGGCTGTAATTACCGAACCTGATAAGGAAGAAAGAATACTGCGTTTAGCAGAAATTCGCGATTCTTTTCTTAAACGTGATATTTTGGAAGCCGGTGTGCAAAACGAAACTGCATTTTATAATCTTTTCCACCTACTTGCCTCTCAAACAGGGAATTTGCTGAATACAAACGAACTTTCGGCAACATTGCGAATTAAAAATGAAACTGTTGTCAATTATTTATATGTTCTGCAAAAATGCTTTCACATTACGCTTATCAAGCCGTTTTTTCAAAATGTAAGAAAGGAATTAACCAAAATGCCAAAAGTTTTTCTACACGACAATGGTATGCGAAATAGTTTGCTCAACAATTTTCAACCGATTGTCGAGCGAATGGACAAAGGAATGTTGTGGGAAAACACCGTTTTTTCGCTGCTTTGCGAAAAACACCACAGCGACGAGATATATTTTTGGCGCACCGCCGACGATAACGAAGTTGATTTTGTGCTACCCAAAACAGAAACCCCACAAGCTATTGAATGTAAATATGATGCACGTACCGAAAGTTTGACAAAATATAAAAAATTTATCGAAAATTATCCAAACATTCCCTTCTCATTTTGTTCATTTCAGCCTTTCGATAATGATTTTTTCAGAAAAGGTTTTTGTTTTTAAAATTACGGCACAAACTTCCGCTGCTCAACAGCCTGATAGTAGCTCTGAATAAACGCTTTAGCAAATGGAAGTTGCAACGTTGCGCTATCGGTTTGCCACTGCGTGGGGTACACTGTCGAAATTTCTTTTTCGTTGAACAAAAATGTGTTGTTTCGTTTTATAAAATTGAAATAACCGCCGTAATAGTTGACCGTTACATGATTTTCGGGATTTTTGAGAGCAAATACATCGCTGCCAAAAGCAAAAAACGGTTCTTTATAATGCAACATTCCCAACACGGTAGGCATAATATCAATATGTCCCATAACATTGTTGTTCCTTCCTTTGAAATTTGAATTTTCTTTGTAAAATAGTATTGGAACGGCAAAATTTTTCGGCACTTGGCTCCATTCGGCGTGTTCCTGCCCCGAACAATGGTCGGCAGTTATGATAAACAGCGTGTTGCGAAACCATGGTTGCGTGCGGGCTTGCGCAAAAAATTCACGCAAAGCGGCATCGGTATATTGCAAAGTGCGATAAATGGGCAAAGTTCCGCCTTTGAATTTTTGCTCAAAACCCGCCGGTACATTAAACGGGTGGTGCGACGAAAGTGTAAAAACCGTTGCCATAAACGGCTCTCGGAGCGTTGAAATTTTTTCTTGCGCAAAAGGCAAAAAAGCGTGGTCGTGAATTCCCCATTTGCCGTCGAAATCCTGCGTGCCGCGTTCTTTTTCGTATTCTTCACGGCAGAAAAATTGCTGCACTCCCGAAGCATTGCCAAAAGCCACAAAGCCCATTGAAGAATGAAGCGCTCCGTGCAAAAATGCGGTTGTGTAACCTTTGTCTGCCAAAATGCGAGGCAGCGGATTAAGAGGCGCAACCGATTGCGGCAACGATAAAAATTCTTCTTTGAAACTCGGTATCGAAGCCCAAATCGACGGCAAAGCGTCCATTGAACGTTTGCCATTGTGAAAAGCATTGGTAAACAATAAGCCTGCGTTCATCAACGAATCTAAAAATGGTGTGTAATTGTAGTCGTGCTCTGCATTAAGTTGGCGTAAATGAGCCGCACCGAAACTTTCGAGAATAATAAAAACAATGTTCGTATTTTCATCAATCCTATAATAACGAACGGTCTTGTTATCAATCGTTTGCACCGGATTAAAATAGCGTTGTAATTCTTCCGGTGTGTCAAAATATGTTTCATAACTTACCGTAGTGCCAAGCGTGCGCAACAGGCAAAACGGATTGCTCAAAATAAGCGACGAATGACTTGGATTTTTGGCATATATAGTTACATCGCTCACATGTATGGGACGGGTACTTGCCGAAAAATTCCCGCCTCGTATCATATACACCGCAAAAGTGCTTACCAAAAGCAGGGCAATCGCATTGCTCACATACAATTTCCACGAAAGTGGGCGCACAGAACGAGGAATAGTGCGCCGTGCAAACCACCACAAGCCCCACACCAACAAAGCGAAAGCAATAAACACAAACCAATAATCGAGGAAAAATGCGCCCAACAGTTTCAGATTATTTTCGGCACCGAAATAATGTAAATCCTCGTTGGAAATGCGGGCAAGTTTAAATGGGTAGTAAAAAATATCGGCAACATGCAGCGAAAGTGCAAGTGCGTTTGTAGCGGTAAACCAAATAGCTACAAATTTTTGGTAGCCTTTATTTGCAATAAAAAATACCGGAATAAGCGAAAAAAGTATAAATGGCAGATTAACATAAAATATTGAAACAGAATTAAATACAAATGTCCCTTTAATTAAATTCCACAATTCGTTTGCAGAAATACTGTCAATCAATGCGCTATTGTAGAAATAAAATACGATTTGCGCTGCAAAAAACAACACATACAAAAGTAACAAGCGTAAGAGAAATGATGTGAGATGTGAGATGTGAGACATAAGATTTTAGACACAAGATTTTTAGACACAAGACTAATAGACTTTTTGACCCATAGACAATGAATATCTTAATAAGTATTTAGTAAAATTTAATGATATATTTTCTGGATTAACTTCGTTGAGCCCTTCGGGGTTGCTTCACTTCGTTCGCAATGACGCTCTTTCGAGGGTTAGCACAAATCAACAAAAGAGCGTCATTGCGAGGAACGAAGCAATCCATTTTTTCTAAAAT
>WQTX01000071.1 GCA_009786075.1 Bacteroidota bacterium
GAAAACTACACTTACGGCTACAAAAATCCGCTGCTTATAGTTACCAATAACTATGGTTGCGCCAGCTCGTACACTACCGAGATATTTGTTGACATACGTGCNGGAATATATATTCCAAACGCGTTCAGNCCAACGAATGCAGCAGCTTCGGTGCGGGTATTCAGACCAATTGCCTTTAATTTGGAATACTGCAAACTGTGGATTTACGACAAATGGGGCAACCTGCTCTACTTCTCGGAAGACGTGAAAAACGGAATGTTTGCCGGAGAATGGAACGGTACCTATAACGGCGAACTGATGCAGTCAGACGTGTATATCTGGAAAATGGAAGCGAAATTCCTCGACGGTACTACCTGGCCTGGACAGAAAAAAGCTACCGGAGGGTATACTAACTTTGGTAGTGTGACGCTGATTCGATAGGCTTTTAGGTACGAGGTACAAGATACAAGGTACAAGGCTTTTAGATACGAGATACAAGGCTTTTAGTACGAGATACAAGAAAAAAAGCGAGTGGTAAGGTTTTACCGCTCGCTTTTTTTTACTATTTTTGCAAAAATCCTTAAATCCTTGTCCCTCGTATCTAATCCCTTGTACCTATTCCCTAATCCCTTGTATCTATTCCCTAATCCCTCGTACCTCGTACCTAACCCCTAACCCCTCGTACCTAAAAAAATGAAACTCCTATTTATCGGCGGCACCGGCATTATCAGTTCAGCGTGTTACACGCTTGCGCTTGAACGTGGACACGAACTCTACGTTCTCAATCGCGGCAATTCAAAAAACATACGAGCACTTTCCGGTGCGCAGGAATTAGTTGCCGATATACGCGACGCACAAGAAGTTGAAAAAGTTATAGCACCTCATTCTTTTGATGTGGTTATTGATTTTATTTCATTTGTGCCCGAACATATTGAACAAAATATTGCGCTCTTTACCGGTAAAACCAAACAATATATTTTTATTAGTTCAGCGTCGGCGTATCAAACGCCACCGCAGCATTTGCCGGTAACCGAAAAAACACCGCTCGAAAATCCTGTGTGGGAATATTCCCGCAATAAAATTGCCTGCGAAGATATGCTGCTCGATGCGTGGAAAAACAGCAACTTCCCGGCTACAATTGTACGCCCTTCACATACGTATGATAAAACTTTGCTCCCAATTGAAGGCGGTTACACCGTAATTGACCGTATGCTCAAAGGCAAACCGATTGTTATTCATGGCGACGGTTCTTCGTTGTGGACGCTCACACATCACAAAGATTTTGCAAAAGGTTTGATTGGTTTGTGCGGCAACGAAAAAAGCATTGGCGAGGCGTTTCATATAACGTCCGACGAATATTTGTCGTGGAATAGAATTTACGAACTTTTGGGCGAAGCACTGGGCGTTACGCCGCAAGTGGTGTATGTGCCGTCAACCGTAATTGCCAAATACAACCAACGCATAGGCGATAGTTTGCTTGGCGACAAGGCGCATAGTATGATTTTCGATAATTCAAAAATAAAATCATTTGTTCCTGATTTTAAATGCGAAATTCCTTTTGAACAAGGTGTTCATGAAATAATTTCGTGGTATAAAAATAGCCCTAATTTTCAAATTGTTGATGCGGAATTGAATGAATTGTTCGATATGTTGGTGGAGAAGCAAGCCCCCTAAATCCCCCTCAGGGGGGACTTGCTGAAGTTTCAAATAAAACTCCTGCAAAATTTATAGATTTCGGGCTTATTTATTGCGACAATCAATGGATTAAACCATAGTTCTAAGTCCCCCTTGAGGGGGATTTAGGGGGCTGTTATGGGGCTGTACACTATCATATTTTTTTCAATACCGCTTGCCGTCGATTGCACACGAATATAATTATCGGAATAACCCACAAAAACACCGTTTTTCTGTTTCATTTCAAAAAGCACCGGACGAATTTGCCCTGCATTTTGTTGTAAAAATTGCGCCGAAAGTTCTTCGGAAAGTTCGTGTAAAATAAGATTACGCTGCTGACGTTCGTGTTCGGGAATGCGGGGCGTAATGGCAAGCGCATCGGTATTTTCACGTTCCGAATAGGTAAACACGTGTAAATAACTGATTGGCAACGATTTCAAAAATGAATAGGTATTTTGAAAATATTCGTCCGTTTCGCCGTTTGTGCCTACAATTACATCAATGCCAATGCCTGCATACGGGATTTTTTGTTTAATTTCACGAATTTTTTGTGCAAAAAAATCAGTCGTATAGCGGCGGCGCATTAGGCGCAAAACCTCATCACAACCCGATTGCAGAGGAATATGAAAATGCGGCATAAAAGCTCGTGATTGCGCCACAAAATCTATAATGTCGCTTGTGAGCAAATTCGGTTCAATTGACGAAATCCGGTATCGTTTAATTGGTTCAACTTTGTCAAGCGCTTTGAGTAAATCCAAGAATTGTTCGCCGGTTGTGCGACCAAAATCGCCAATATTAATGCCGGTCAATACAATTTCTTGTATGCCCGATTGTGCAATTTCATGCGCTTGCTGCACAATACTTGCAATGGTTGCATTGCGGCTTGTGCCTCGAGCTTGCGGTATGGTACAGTACGAACAATTATAATTACAACCGTCTTGCACTTTCAAAAACGACCGTGTGCGCTCGTTGAGCGAATAGGAACTTTCAAAATTACTCACATTCGATATTTCGCATGACGAAACGGTGCTTTGCAACTTTCCTTCTTCCAATTCCTGCAATTTTTCAATAATGTTGAATTTGTCGTGCGCCCCCAACACAAGCGAAACACCGGCAATGGAAATAATTTCCTGCGGTTTCAATTGCGCATAACAGCCCACAACTATAACTTTGGCGTGCGTGTTCTTTTTCAAGGCTTTGCGTATAATATTGCGGCTTTTTTTATTGGCAACCTCGGTTACCGAACAAGTATTAATCACATAATAATCGGCACTGTGCGAAAATTCAACACGAGAAAATAGTGCCTCTTCAAAACGCCGTGCAATAGCTTCCGTTTCGGCATAATTCAATTTGCAGCCAAGTGTGTAAAATGCAACTTTTTTTTTCATGGCTATTTGTTCTTTTTACAAAAATCGAAAAAATTAATTGTTTGCAATTTCAAAACTTGGATTGCTTCGCTCTGCTCGCAATGACGCTCTTTTGTTGGTTTGTACTACCCCTCAAAAGAGCGTCATTGCGAACGAAGTGAAGCAATCCAGCTATTTTTTTGTTAGCGAATAATTATATAAAAAAAGCGACAACTTTCATTATCGCTTTCGTGATCCCGCTGGGATTCGAACCCAGGACCCCATCATTAAAAGTGATGTGCTCTACCAGCTGAGCTACGGAATCGTGTCCTTATTTTTAAGACGGTGCAAAAGTAGATATTTTTTTTTACAATGCAAGTTTTACGAAAGAAAAATGCGGCTTTTTTGTGATTTTTTTTCAATTGTGGTGTTAGTTTTTTGATAGTTAATAAGTTGACAAGTTAACGAGTGGACGAGTTAACAAGGGTTTTCTTTCCTCGTCAACTTGTTAACTTGTCAACTCGTTAACTTTACCGCAATTCCTGCAAAAACCTGCAATCCCGCCGTGCCACACTATCGCCGTGCAATATACGTATGCAATCTTCCAACACATAATCGGGACGCAGAGCGCCTGTTTCAAAATAATCGTTGCATTGCCCGTGTTGTGATTTATTGTAATTGTAGCATTGAGTGGTTTTGGTAATCGGCAATAGTGAATATAAATGATTTTCGGCAAAAAGCTCTTTTTTTGTAGAAAAACGGCTACCAATCCATACATCAACATCTTGTGATTTTTGTAAAATTTGCTCGAAATTCAGCGGAACGCTTCCACTTTTGGTGTTTTTGGCAAAAATATAATCGCCGCCGGCATCGGCAATAAATTGCGCTATATAGCTATTACCGCCCGAGGCTTGCCATGTATCTGCAACCATTTCGCCGAGTAATACACGTGGGCGGTTAGTTGCGTTGGCATAACGGGCTTTTTGCGCATTATATGAATCACGTATGACCGCAAATAGACTATCGGCTTCGTGTTCTTTGTTGTACAACATTCCGAAAAATTTTATCCATTCCGTTCGCCCCAACGGATTCATTTCCTGCCAATTATTATTGTAAATAATAGGAATATTGGCGTGCAGATACAGCGCATCGTTTTGTGTAAACGCCGTGTTATACACTGTTTTTATAAGAAAATTGGGTTGAATAGCTATAATTTTTTCAGCATTTTCATGCAATTCCGAGCCGACATCGGTAATTTTTCCGGCAGCAAATAATTCGTGAATGTGTGGATTGCAAACACGAAACACTTCACACACGGCAATAAGCGACCCGAGTTCGTTCAAAGCGTCAATTGGAGCAATATCGGTAGTTGATGTTACAACAACCCGTTGTATTGGCGTTTGAATAAAAAATGTTTTGCTTGCGGCATCGTAAGTTTTTTCCGGTTTTTCGGAAGTCAAAATATACACAACGCTATCGCTTTTTTGAGAGTTTAAATACACCACAACACGGTTGCTGCCTTGCTCCGAAAAAATATTTGTGGCATATTCAAAGCGGTTGTTTGCTTGCGCCGTGCGTTGTTCTGAATTGCCGGAATTGCACGCCGAAATACAAATAATAATATATATGGTAAAAAATATATGTTTCATATTTATAACGATTGTGTAAGTAATGAAGGATTATTATTGTTATATTTTAGAAAAAATGGATTGCTTCACTTCGTTCGCAATGACGCTCTTTCGAGGGTTAGCACAAATCAACCAAAGAGCGTCTTTGCGAGGAACGAAGCAATCCAAAAAACATATCATTAAATTTTACTAACTACTTATTACAAAATTTGTATTGGTTTTATTTGCGTAAATTTGTGCATTTTGCGTCATTTGCGTTCAAAAAAAGCTGCTCCAAAATGAAACAGCTTTTGTTGTAGCGAGAGCGGGGCATGATCCCGCGACCTCATGATTATGAATCATGCGCTCTAACCAACTGAGCTACCTCGCCATAATGTCAAATTTTTAAAACGAAACCTCGCGTCTCATTTTTCGTGGTGCAAAAGTAGTGTTATTTTTCAAAACTGCAAGTTTTTTGTTGGAAAAATCGGTCAATTGGTAAAACAATAATAAAAAAAGCCTCGACAACTTTTTTTGCCAAGACTGATTTTCTGCCTACTTCTTTTCGTCTGAACTATTCTTTTACGCAGCGAACTGCCTTACCGAGTTTACCACCGACATTGGTAACACCATTTGTATTGCTCGCACTACTTGTATAGCTACTTGTTTTAACGATATTTGTAGCGGTATTTGAGTTTGTATTGACATTGAAATGTAAGGCATGACGTTTGTTAGAATTAGTCCAATAACAACCCCACAAACCGTTACTTTTACGCTCACCTTTCTTTGAGAAACCTGTCGCCGGTAAGAAAATAGTATTATAATTGCCATACGTAATGCCATTTACTCCTTTGTATGGAATAAGTTTAGAACCTGCAAATTCAAGACTTTGCATTTCCGATTTCGTAGGAAGTCGAAAACCGGAAGGGCAAGCAGATTGAGCTTCTTTCCATGTATAAAGCGAACCCAATTCTTCGGGACGTTTAGCAAATTCCCCTTTACGACCCACATTACACGTTGCCCACTGTACACCATTTATTGTAACTGTTGGTTGTATTTGTTCATCATCATCATTATCTTTGGTATTTTTAATTTTTGAACTCAACGTTTGAGCCAAGCGTTTCATTACATCACGATACGAAGTATTTATTGCCCACATTTCTCCCGCCGTAGCTACGGTGTTACCTGTTTTGACATTAAGAGCACGGCAATCAATATTATATTGTTCCGCAACTATATTTACATCGCCCACCACAACGTAGCGAATATTAAACATTTCGCCCATTTTTGCAAGTATAAACGGATTTGTTAAAGAGGTATGCTGAAGACCTTGTTCTTCAAACAATTTGTTTATCTGATTACGTTCTATAACAGCAAACTGCGGGTCTTCACTCAAAAAAGTAATAAGAATTGCAGAAATACCATTTACATCGTTTTGGTTCACACCCGCACCTGCTTTGAAATCAAGTACGGCAATAGGAATACGCTGTGCATACACACCAACAGCAAACATCATTGCTGCAATTGAAAGAATAATTTTGTTCATTGTTTTAAAAATTTAAGTGAATAATTATTTGATTTTAAGTTAATTTTCTTCAAAAAAAGAGCATAAAAAAAGCGGACTTACAAATCCGCGATAGAGGTATTAGGAGAACCGTAAAGGAAGATAAGTAAGCCCGTGTGTTACACACGAGTACTTATTCTTCCTTTTCTGAATTTTGAAAGTTCCTAATTTTCTACCGTCAGAATATAGCAAATGCTATTTTAATTATGTATCATAGAGTGCTTGTTGGCACTTGGTTTTTATTTTGTATTGTTGTTTATATTTATTTCAATACCTGTTTTTTTAATTTCTTCTATAAACGGGTCGCTTTCTTCAAAGTAATCGGTTGGGTAGGTTAAAGATTCTATTCTAATATATGGTTTTTTTATGCCAATACCCGAAAAACGCTGTATATCTAAAAAACCAACTCCGGTAAAGTCATCGGCTACCAACGCCACGTCAATGTCCGACCATTCGTGTTGCGTTCCTTTTGCAAACGAGCCGAACAATATTACTTTGCGCAGATTAATGCCTCGTTCGTTAATCTCTTTCGCATAGTTTTGTACCGTATGTATTACAGCATTTTGAGTAAGCATTGTCTTATTTCTTTTACTTTATTCAATTGGTTTATTGTCAATTCTTCTGTGCAAAGTTTGTCAATCTTGCGTAAATAATCGGGGTATCGTGTAGATAACTGAAAACGATTAAAAATTTCCAAAAACGTTATGTCTTCCAACGGCATTTTTACTTCCGATTCTTCCAAAAGCCACACTATATTATGTACTTTCGGAGGAATATTTTCTTCGTGATTTTTTACCCAATGTGCTTTTGCTATTTTTTCCAACACCAAATGCGCCCAAAACAAACAATGAGAATAACGCTTTCGTTCAAACAAAACGTCAACTGTTACCCAATCATTCTCGGCTGTACTTACCCAATAATCAATATATTGCTGCTTGGTCATCATAATCAATTATATTTTTTGTTGGTATTTTATATTTATAATTTACAAATGTACTAATATTTTGAAATATACAAAAGTAAATCACACAAAAAATCCCCAAAAAGTTCTCTACAACTCTTCGAGGATTTTTTCAATCAGTCTATTAGTCTTATGTCTAAAAGTCTTGTGTCTAAAAGTCTTATGTCTAAAACTTAGTATTCCGCATATCGCCCGAAATAATAAATTCATCGTGCATTTTGAGAGCACTCGACATCAGGTGCGCTGTGTGAGAGCCTGATTTACACATTTTTATATAATCCCACAACAATTGTTTGTATTCGGGGTGTACCACTTTTTCTATAATTTCTTCGGCGCGCTGAATTGGCGATTTTCCGCGCAAATCGGCAACGCCAAGTTCTGAAACTATAATTTTAACCGAGTGTTCCGAGTGGTCGGCGTGCGAAACCATTGGCACAAATGCGCTGATTGCTCCGTTTTTCGCTATCGAAGGAGTTGTGAAAATTGACATATACGCATTACGGGTAAAATCGCCCGAGCCGCCAATACCGTTCATCATTTTTGTTCCCATAATGTGGGTTGAATTGATGTTGCCGTAAATATCAGCCTCAATAGCTGTGTTGATTGAAATCAATCCCATGCGGCGAGCCAATTCCGGATTGTTCGACACTTCTTGCGGACGCAACGTCAAACGTGGTTTGAAAAAATCCAAATTGCCATACACTTTTTCCATCAAATCGTTGCTCAACGTGAGCGAACTGCCGCTGGCAAATTTAATATCGCCGCTTTCGAGCAAACCAATCACGGCATCTTGAATAACTTCGGTAAACATTTCAAACGGTGGAATATCGGGATTGCTGCCCATGCACGCAAGCACCGCATTGGCAATATTGCCCACTCCCGATTGTATTGGCAGGAACGATGCGGGAATTGTTCCCCGTTTGATTTCGCTTGCCAAGAAATTGGCAACATTTTCGCCAATTTTCATAGTGGTTTCGTCAATAGGAGTAAAACCGCCAATTTCGTCGGGCAAATCGGTTTTTATAACACCTACAATTTTCGCAGGGTCAACTTTCAATACCGGCGAACCAATTTTGTCGCTTGGTTTGTACAATGGAATTTCACGGCGGTTAGGCGGGTCAAGCGGCATGTAAATATCGTGCAAACCACGTAAATCTTTGCTGCGGCGTTGATTGTGTTCTAAAATAACTACATCGGCAAGCGTAGCAAATGTTGGTGCATTACCCACTGCCGAAGTCAAAACCAATTCGCCGTTATCGTTGTAATCGCACACTTCAAGCACTGCCACATTCATTTTACCGAAAAATCCGTAACGCAAATCCTGCGCCAATTGCGATAGGTGATAATCGTAATAATTCACACGGCGTTCATTGATTGCTGCGCGCGAATCTTTATACGACTGATAGGGGGTACGCATGTTCATTGCATTTGCTCGTGAAAGTACGCCATCAAGCGAATCGCCGGTTGATGCTCCGGTAAACAGGTTGATTTTGAACTCATTGCCGGCTGCATGCGCGGCTTCGGCACGTGCGGCAATTGCTTTGCCTATTGCTTTGGGACAACCTACAGCGGTAAATCCGCTAACTCCTACATTGAAACCATTGTGAACGTGTGTTGCTGCCTCTTCGGCGGTAATTACAGGTATTGACATTTTTTTTAGTTATTAATTATTAGTAAACGAGTTAACAAGTTAACGAGGGGCAAAAATACACTTTTTTTTGAATAATTGAGTAACTGAATAATTGAATAACTGAAATTGGCGCAGAAAAATCCTCTTTGCAGCACAAACCACAAAGAGGATTTTTAAAATTTCAATTTTAGGCAAAGTCTGTTTTGATAAAATTTACTAAGGCGAGAGTCTTAGTCTGACGGGGATTTTGTTTTTGATGTCGAATTGTAATTATTTAAGGTATAAATTTATTTTTCTTACCAATTATTAATCGGCAATTCAATCCAAGCACTTTTTAATCACGTTTTTGTTATCATTCCGCAAATCAATACAAACACTTTTCGTTATCAATCGGCAATTCAATACAAACAATTTTGTTATCAAAATAATCAAATTTGCTACTTAAAAACAACCTCATCGGTATCTTTTCCTTCAAAAATAGTGTAATAAGTATATTCACTCGCTCCTTTATACCAACGATACCTTGATTGATTGAATCTAAACATCTTTAATACACTATGTATATTATCTTGAAATTCCTTTATATTCTTATTCGCTGCAAATATCCCACCTGTTATATTTATATGATTATTCCCTTTGTTGCTAACAGTAACATAAATATCGTGTTCCCACATTAAATTATGCAATATTTCGCTATATCTTTTTCGTAAAATAGGGAACTCTTTTGCTTGTATGTTTACAACTTTATTTTTCAATTTTTCCGATAGATTGTTAATTTCTTTATCGTCTGATGCTGAGCCATCTTTTATAGTTTTCCACCACGCAGAAAATAATATTAATTCTATTTGCAACTCTTCTACTTTTTGTGCTTTATGATAAGAAGAAAAATCAATACCATCTTCTATTGATTTTATTTCCATTTCCAACTTTTCTTTTAGCTCTTGTTTTAATTCTTCTGGCGATTTTACCACTTCTTGTGTAACCTCTTGTTCTACTTGATTTTTACCATCGCTACCACACGATATACAAAATACACAAAGCGAAATAATCGCTATTACTATTGCTTTAAAATTACTTTTATTTTTCATAATATTTTGATTTTAAATAATTATTCCAATCGCAAAACACCAACAACCAAAGCTAAACCTACGACTTCGTCATTTGGAATATCAAAAGAATCATAACTTACATTATCCGATAATGCTGTTATATGGTCAGTTTGTACGCTTTTTTTTAGTCGTTTAACAAGCAAACCCTGTTCACGAGTAGCAACAACATATACTTTTCCCCATTGAATAAATTTGCTTTCGTGCAGTATTCTACAAGCAATAATGTCGCCACTACTATACTTTGGGTACATACTGCTACCTTTTACATATATCATAAAGTCTATATCTCTAAAATCGGGAATAATATATTTATTAATAATATTTTCCGATTTTATCAATTCATTGAAATTGCCGTACCCTGCCGATGCTGATGTATCATATAAATACACGAATTTCACATCGCTATCATTCGCTTGAATAGCAACGTGTGTACTTTCTACACCTTTTAGCATTGTGCCATTACCTTTTAATAGCCATTCGGGATTTATATCATTATAATATTCGATTATTTTCAAATACTTGTCTGTTCCAATCGCACCTCTTTTATCTAAATAGCCCATAGAGAACCCTAAATCTTTACAAAATTTATAAGGTGTAATGCCTTTTAAATCAATATATTGTATAACTCTCTCTTGAATACTCATATTTTTATTTGAAAATAATCAAACAAAAGCATTGTTTTATTTGAAAATAAGTTTATATTTGCAAAGTGTTAAAAAATAACACGCCACAAAAGTAGTAAAAAAATGAATAAATCAATAGAAATTCAAAAAGTATTCAACTTCAACCCAAGCAATCAGCAAATTAGGGTTAAAATGATTAACGAAGATGCTTTCTTCGTTGCAAAAGATGTGTGTTCAATTCTTGGAATAAAATATCATAGAGATGCTGTCGCAAGACTTGACGATGACGAGAAAAGGGCGTCGGTATCACTCGACACCCCCTATGGAAATCAACACTTTACAATGGTAAACGAAAGCGGTTTATACGCATTAATCTTCCAAAGTAGCAAACCCGAAGCCAAAACCTTCCGCAAATGGGTAACAAGCGAAGTATTGCCGGCAATCCGGAAACACGGCAAATACGAACCGTGGCAAAATGGCGCAATTATGTATTACAATCCGGCGAATAACCGGGAGCTGGTAGAAAACTTTTGCGACATAGCAACTCACGAAATCGTAAAAATCACTAATACGCGCCAACGGGTACGATTGTACAATTTAGTAAAATTTATGCGCAGTAAAATTCAGTAAACTATGAAAAAACTCATTGTATTAGACGATAAAAAAGTACGCGCAGGCATCGTTAAAGCATTCCGATGCACTGACCCTTGCGTTTCGCAATCGCTCAATTTCAAGCGAAACGGCTTGAATAATCAAAAAATCCGGCTTTCAGCAATGAACAGTGGCGGTATTTTAATGCAAGAAGTTACCAATTGGAAAGTTGCCGACATTAAATAAACTTTAAACCTCAATACTATGAAATCAACCACAATCCTACTAAGCCTCGTATCAAGCATAGTAATACTCGTAGGCTCAGCCGACAGCAGTTTTCTCATTCTGTTTTTACTCGCAGCATTGGCATTCGCAAGCTACAGGCTATTTGTACGCAACTACTACCAAGTAATGCGCAAACTATTGAAATTCAATCAATTTATCAATACTAAACTCCTTTAATTTATGGAAACACAAGTAACAATGTCTGCCGAAGAACGTGCAGAATTTGAGGCTTACAAAGCCGAAAAAGAACGAAAAGAAGCCTTGCAAAAGGCAAAAGATGACCGCGAGGCGTACAAAAATTTAGTTGACGAACAAATCAAAACAGTATTCCCGAAATTGGTGCAAACGAGCAACTTTTTAGCAACGGTAAAAACTAATTGCATAAATGCGTTCAACGATGCTTTACAGTTGAAATCAGATTTGTTACGGGTAAAAGACGAACAACGTTCACATACTTTTACCAATTCAGAATGTACGCACCGCATTATTTTAGGAAATTATATGGTTGAAAATTACCGCGATACGGTAAACGAAGGCATTGCCATTATTAAAGAAGTAATCGGCTCACTCGCCAAAGACAAAGAAAGCGAAATATTGGTTGCCGGAGTGCTTAAATTGCTAAGTCGCGACCAAAAAGGCAACTTAAAAGCAGGCAGAGTGCTACAACTACGCAAATGGGCTGACGAATTGGAAAATGAGCGTTTTGCCGAAGGCGTGCGCATCATTGAAGAGGCATACCAACCCGAAGTATCAAAACAGTTTATTCGTGCCGAATATAAGAACGCTGCCGGTGCGTGGGTTAATGTTCCACTTGGAATGACAGAGGCATAAACTACTAAAAATTACGAACATGAAAAATTGTTTAGCAGTAAATGAAATAGGCGAAGTGGACGGTAAGACCGTACAATGCCTCGAAATAAACGAGGAAGATGCCGAAAAATGGGAACAGGAAACCGACGGCGATGTATGCAAATTTTACGATTGCGCATTCAAAAATATGATTCCATGTTTAGCAAAATGCTTTCACGACGAACGACACGACGAAAAAAATGTGTACTACAAACTAATCACTAACAACTAATTACCATGATTATAGCAATAGATTTCGACGGCACTTTGCACACCGGAAAATTTCCAAACATAGGCAATCCTCAACCATACGCGATACAAGTAATGCAGGAACTGCACACAGCAGGTCATTACCTAATCATTTGGACGTGTCGCGAAGGAAACAAACAAACCGATATGATTAATTGGTTGCTTGACCACAAAATACCGTTCGACAGGGTAAACGACCACGAACCGACACAAGTAGTAATGTATGGCAACAATTCACGCAAAGTGTACGCACACTTGTACATCGACGATAAACAAGTTGGCGGTTTACCTACATGGGACAAAATTGCTACATACGTGCAAAAACAAGAAACCGAGTACAAACAATCACTAAAATAGGCAGTTTGGAACAAGCAATGGTTCGTTTCCCTTGCTGCCTGCAACGCTCAAAAAAGAGCAAAAACCTAAAAATATGCAAATCATTCGAGTAGATAACAATATTTATATAACGCAGGAATACTTGTCGGGACACGGTGTAAGTCCCGAATATGTGCGAGTAGCAAAATCACGTTCCGGTAAATCAACTACCAATTCGTGGAAAAGCGAAATAATCAATAATATGTGTTATTTCTCGTACAATTCGCTGCCACGCTCAACCGCTGCGAAACTCGAAGATTTTGAAACGCTGAACGAAAAAGCCGTTGAAACACATAATTACATTTACAAAATCATAGAAACCGCACGACTTTACAGTTTTAAAGCATTTTTAAAGTCTATGTCAGAAGGCGAGGCTGTGGCAATGGCAATTATAAGCGAGGCGGCTCGTTATATTTCGTCTCGCAATATTTCTTACCGGAAATCAACGTTTTTTAAAGATTTGGCGCACGAAATTCATTTGCAAAACCTTAAATATTTGCCAACATCGTGGCGCAATTTGCGCGATAAAATCGAAAGTTACGCAAATGGGACACCACAAACCGAAATTGTAAAGGCAAAAAACAAAGGCAATCAAAACAGGGCAATTTTAAAACCCGAAAACGACAACTTTTTACTCACATGGCTGTTAGATTTGGGCGCAAGCGAACGCAATTACTCCTATGCGTTTATTTACCGTAAAATACGCAATTTGTGCGCACAGAACGGCATTACTTCGCCAAGCGAACGGTGGGTAACATCGTTTTTAGCAAAACCCGAAACGCAAAATATCATTCACTTAAAATACGGAAAAAACAGCCGTTTTAACCACAAATACCGTGCGTACACACCAACACAATCGGCACTTTACGCGGGTGATTGTTGGGACATTGACGGTACTCGCGTGAATATTACCGACCACGAGGCTGTTGTTCTCGACAAAAACGGAAACCGTGTGAAAGTTCGCAAGTTCCTGTACACTGTGGTTGTGCGCGATGTTATGAGCGGTTTACCCATCGGGTGGGAATATTGCCACGAAGAAAGCGAAATTGCCGTAGAAAATGCGCTTGCAATGGCGGTGCGCAATTCAATGTATTTGCCGTATGAAATCCGTTACGACCGCTTTCCCGGTCATAATACCGAAAAATGGCAATCAATTGAAACGGAATTGCGCCGTCGCGGAGTGGTAATGTCGCAAACATCGAAAGCCGAAGGCAAAGCGCGCACCGAGCGTTGGTTTGGCACATTGCAAAGCGTTTTTATGGCAGAAAGCCAATTGTATTACGGCGAGGGCGTGAAATCAACACGACCACACGCACACCGCAGCAAAGAATACGTGCAACGAATGCACCAATGGGCATTAAAAAACAATTTCAATTTCGACGCAGCGTGCAACGAAACCGACCGCATTATTGAAAATTACAGTAATGCCAAATATTCTGCGTGGAGCACGAAATACAAGCAAATTGAGAAATCGCCTGCCGAACTTCACGCCGAATGTTCCAAACCAAACGTTACACGCATTGACAAATCGGATTTTTGTTTCCTTTTCGGCTTGAAAAAAGAGATTGCACCGGCAAATTATATGGTAAAAACGCAAATCGAAAATGCCACATACTACTACGGCATAGACGATTGCGAAGTAATAGAAAAATACACCGGTGTAAAACTAACCACGTGCTTTGATTACGACGATTTAGATATGGTGTACCTCTTTGACGGCAATAAACTCGTAGGCAGTTTCTCACGCATAGAACCTGCCCAACAATACGGACCGGCAAAAGATATGCGAGCCGTTGGCAAAATGAAAAAAATAGAAAAATCAATCGTAGGACATCGCATAAAACGACTTACTGCTATTGCAGAAATGGAAGAACGCTTAATGACAAAAGAGGACTTTTCGGAAGTTGATATGTTACTCGGACACAAACTATCAAAACAAGCATACGAAACTAACGAAACGGCATATTTAATACAGCAATTTGAGGATTGCGAAAGCGAAGATTTGGAATTAATAACAGTGCAAAATAGATACTAAAATGAAAACTATTGACGAAAAAGTAAGAGAATACGATGAGGCAATATTAAAAAACCTTGACTATTATAATTCTGAATACAACAGATTGAAAAACAGAATGAACGACAATCACCCATATCTGTTAAATGTTAAAAATAAGATAAAAGAATTGAAAGCAGAAATCAGATACCTAAAAATAAAATAATATGACAGAAAAAGCAAAACAATTAGGAAGTGAAGCAGCATTTGCAACAGAAGGTGTTATGGCACATAATGAACAATTTTTGTACGGAAGTTTCGGACTAAATAAGCGAGAATACTTCGCAGGATTGGCAATGCAGAGTTTAAGCGATGGCGAAGTTTGCTATGACATAGCAGCAAAAGATGCCGTTGGATATGCAGATGCTCTTTTAGAAGAACTTTCAAAACAATCATAAAAATCATATAAATCACAGTTCAGACAAAAAAAGTAACCTCTTAAACTAAATAATATGCTATCACAAGAACAAAAAAACGCAATCCTCGAATTGATTGACGAGGAAAAAGAGCGCATCGGTTCGTACAGAGCCGTTGCCAAAAAGTGCGGAATTAGCGAAACAGCAATATCGCTTTTGCGCAAAGGAACCTACGGAGCCGACACCGACGAAGTTATGACAAAAATCGGCGTTGCGCTTGGCTATGATTTTGACTGTAACAGTTGGAAAATTGCCGATATTACCAACTTTCGCATCATTACCGAAGTATTGCACGATGCCAAAAGCGAAAGTATGTTTATGGGAATTGCACACCCTGCCGGGAGCGGAAAAACAGCAACTTCCGATGCCTTTCTTAACCGAAACCGCCGAAATGCGTGTTTTAAAGTAAATTGTAAAGAATGGGGCGGTCGGCAGTTCCTGTGCGAAGTGGCAAAAGAAATTGGCGCGGAAATGCCCAAAGGGTACAACAACATCAATGTAATGATTGCCTGCATTTCCGAAACTTTTAAACGTATTTCGGCACAAAAACCGCTTTTAATCATTGACCAAGCAAACTCTTTAAAACCGTCGGCATTGCGCACATTTATTCACATTTTCAATGAATGTGAGGACATTTTGGGCGTTGTGATTTTAGGTACAGAAAACCTTGAATATGAAATCAAACGAGGTGTGCGCCTCAATCGCACCGGTTACGACGAGTTCGACAGCCGTTTCGGGCGCAAATACATTCATTTGATTGGAGCAACTTTGGGCGACACTATAAAAATATGCGAAGTAAACGGAATTACCGATGCAGACACGCAAAAACGCATTTTTGCCGATTGCAATCCTACTCGTATAACACTCGAAGATAGCGAAAAAACAATTACCGTAGTTGCCGATTTTCGCCGTATCAAACGCCTTGTTAAAGCCGAAAGATTAAAAGTTAAAAAGTATGGATACAGCAACTAAAACACCAAGCGCACACAGCCGTTTTTTCTATGCAATTAACAGATTACACGGTATAAAAAAGGACGATATTGTTCTGAAATGTAGTAATTACACCACAAAATCGCTATCGGAATTTTTAGAGAAAAATCCAACAAACTATTGGTTAATGGTTTCTAATTTGGAAACACTGTCGCAACAAAACAGTTATTTGACCGAAAAAGCAATTAAAGCAAAACGTTCGGCAATACTGAAAAGACTGCAACAACACGGCGTTGACACAACCGATTGGCGAAAAGTAAACGCTTTTTTAGAGCAACCACGAATTGCAGGCAAACGCCTCTACGAAATGTCGATTGAAGAAATGCAAGCATTTATACGAAAAATGGAAAGCATTTTAAAAAAAGACAAAGAACAACAAGAGAAAATGAAACAACTAACATTATTCAACTAATGAACAAAGCACAACGAATGGCACTTGGTCGCCGCCGGGCATATTTGCAAAAATGTATTACGGCGAATACGCTTCTTGAACAACACGAAACGGACGAAACCGTGCGTTACCGCGTGTTCAATAGGCACATTGCTCCCGTTGTGCGAGTTAGTTACACTCAATTTAATAATATGCTTAACGAGAAAAATCCCGAACGGCAACTTGAAGAAATCAATAAAAAATTAGACAATGAAACGACAAATATATAACATTAAAACGCTGAAAGAAAAGAAGTTTCACACACTTTCGTTCAGCGAACAATACGCAGCTTTGTTTGGCAATCCGCAGCGTAATTTCGTGGCAATGTGCTACGGCGAAAGCGGAAGTGGCAAATCGGTTTTTCTACTGAAATTTGCCGATTATTTTGCCCGAAATTTTGGCAAAGTACTCTACAATTCGCACGAAGAGGGCGTTAATCAAACCGTTGTTGATAGAATAAACAATTTTGATATTGGCGCGCCAAAACTCTTTATTGCCAACGCGCTGAATTTCGACGAAATGTGCAACAAAATCGAAAAAAACTATTATCGCCTTGTAATTATCGACAGTACAAAGTATATGAATTTCACATTCGCACAACTCAAAGAGCTGCGAACGCGCTTTGCCAAACGACAAATTGTAATTATTATTGTAGATTTCGGTAAACAAAAAGGCAGTCCGCAAAGTGGCGTTGATTTGCTCCATGCAAGCGATGTAAAGATGTTTTTCAAAAACGGCGCGGTAAATTCAATCAGTCGCTATCTGCCGGAACCGGCTAATAAAACGCTGTTTGTTCCTAAGCGTGAAAGTAAATATCCAACTTTATTTTGATAGACTATGAAAAAATCAATAAAAAACGCCACAAAGTTTAAAGTTACCTATTCCGACTTAAATGGCGAAGAAATAACCATAAAAAGCAAAGAATTTAAGTCTATTAAGTCAATGGAACAATGGATTGTAAGAAATGATTGCCTTGCCTTATTTATACACAAACGATATGCTCTTTTGGACGATTGGGAAGTTTTTACTACGATAGGCAAGAATACACTTTTGCTGTCAGAATTAAAACGAATAGTCAAACAAATGGAAGATATGGGGTGTGAACAGAAATATGTTTTTGAAGATAATAAACATTCAAAAGCAAAAAAATGAATATTACAAATACTCAAAAATATACACACGGCTCATTATTCTCCGGTCGCGGCACTTGGGACTTAATTGCACAAGAGCTGGGATTTGAAAACAAATTTAACTGTGAAAAAGATGAATGGTTACGACTTAACAAACT
>WQTX01000072.1 GCA_009786075.1 Bacteroidota bacterium
GGTTTGCTTTTAACCACACCACGTTGAGCAATCTCAAAACCTTTGGCAATCGAAATACCGGAATTGCAGCATCGGTTATGGTAAGCAATGTAAATCCTACAAACGAAACTGAAACTGTGTTTGAAAATTCCTATTTCCGCAATTCGATTATTGTAGGCTCTATGCGCAATGAAATACTGATAACCCCTAAAAATACCGGCGATATTCTGCCTATTATGTTCGATAATTGTTTGCTCCGCCAAACTTACACTGCAAAAGATACCATATATTATAAAGAAAATATTTTTGTTACCGACCTAAACCAGCCATTGTTTAGCAATACAATCAAAACCCCGTTTGCTCTCGATTCGCTTGCACAGGCAATTGATAAAGGAAATTTGGAATACGCCAAACCGTTTGAATTTGATATATTGCAACATTCTCGTTTGATAGACCAAAAACCTGATATTGGGGCTTATGAATATTTTGAAATTGTGGGGGAGAATGAGAAATAAAAGTATTTTTTATATCGTTTCAATTTTCGCAATTCTGTGCACATTTTCGTGTTCCATTGTGCCACGACCTGAAAAACACATCACAGTACGAAGCGCTTTTTTAGAACCCGACACAGCGAACAGACAACAATTCTCAATCCTATTCTACAATCTTGAAAATTTGTACGACACCATTGACGACCCCACGAAAAACGATGACGATTTTTTGCCGACTTCGCCAAAGAAATGGAACACATTTACGTATTACAATAAATTGAACAATATCAGCAAAGTAATTATAGCTTCGGGCGCATGGCACACGACCGATATAATTGGTGTAGCCGAGGTTGAAAACAAAAATTGCTTGCTCGATTTGACGCACAAAACGGCACTTTCTCGTAAACAATATGAAATTGTACATTACGATTCGCCCGATGGGCGAGGCATTGATGTTGCATTGCTTTACAATCCGCAAACGTTTGAAGTAACATATTCTCAAGCTCTTCCGGTGTATTTTGGCAATTCTCAAATTTCCACCACTCGTGATATATTGTATGTAAAAGGTTGCATGAAAGCCACTTACGATAGTTTGCACGTGTTTGTGTGCCATTTTCCTTCGCGCCTTGGCGGCAAAACTGCGAGCGATGCCAAACGGGCAGCCGCAGCACAAGTGTTGCGAAAAACTGTTGACAGTATTCAAACGCAAAACGCCGAAGCTCGCATTGTAATTATAGGCGATTTCAACGATACGCCTACCGACGAAAGTATTGCAAAAATTTTGAAAGCACATACCGCATACAACGATACGTGCATGAATTGTTTAACAAACATTATAGACCATCGTGCGCAAGGAACGTATTGCTATAAAAATGAATGGTATTTTTTAGACCAAACAATTGTGAGCAATGCCGTTGTGCGCAATTATTCGGTATTGAGCCGAGTGCAACAACACGATTTTCTGCTTGAAACAAACCAAAAAACAGGTACAAAAACACCAAAGAGAAGTTACAAAGGCACATTTTACACCAAAGGCTATAGCGACCATTTGCCGGTGTTGCTTTCGTTGTGGTATAAAACTCCTTAAATCTCTCTTCGGTGTAACTTTGCCAAAGTTTTAAACTTTGCCAAAGTTTGTTTAACAAATAAATGTTAGTAAAAAAAATATAAAATAAGATTTATACCATGATATATTGTATAGGAGAAACTGTTTTAGATATAATTTTCAAAAATTCCCAACCGCAAACGGCAAAAGTAGGCGGCTCGGCATTGAATACAGCGGTATCGTTGGCAACGTTGGGCAACAATGTTTCGTTTATTTCGGAACTTGGCAGTGATCACGTGGGCGATATGTGTTGCGATTTTTTGCACAGTCGGGCAATTGATATTTCTTTTGTGCAACGCCACAATGAACGGCAAACGGCTATTGCCTTGGCATTTTTGAACGAAGCAAACAATGCCGAATATCAATTTTATAAAGACGAAACGCCGGAGTGTGATTGTGAAATTCCGCAATTGTGTGCCACCGATATGCTACACATAGCAAGTTCATTTGCAATAAAACCACGAAGTCGAAAATTTTTACAAAACATATTTTCTGCGGCTCGAAATAGTGGTGCAACTGTTTTTTACGACCCCAATATGCGTGCGCTGCTGCAAAAAAACTCTGCTGAATATGAAGCGGTATTTGAAAATTTCACTCATTCACAAATAGTACGAGTTTCCAACGATGATTGTTTGAATATTTGGGGACATTGCAATACAGAACTCATTTACAGTGAATTACAAACTTTTGGAGTGAAACTTTTTGTATGTACATACAGTAGCGAAAAAGTTGAGGTTTTTACCGCTCACGGTTGTCAAACCTTTGGCGTTCCGCCTATACAAACGCTTAGTACCGTTGGTGCCGGCGACACGTTTAATGCAGGGCTGTTGCATTGCCTTAATTCTGCGCAACAAGAAATCGCAAAACTCTCACCGGAATTTTATAATCTCGCAATTCCTTTTGCCATACATTGTGCTGCGCAGGTGTGTTGCTCATTTGATAATTATTTGTTGGATTTTTGAAGAAGCCCCTTACTTACCCAATAGCGAAATTGTATAAGGCTGACCGCTGCTTTGAATTTTCCCAAAACAACGTATTTGAGCGATAAAAGAAATGAGCCACCCCATTTTACAAATTCCAATGCAAATGCTGATGTGAGTTTAAACCATGAATGAGCACAGCGCAATCGTTCACTTTGTCCGCTGCCAATTGCTTGACGCTTTATAAATTCTTTGGTGGTGCGTGCAGTTGGAATTATGTGAAAAACCCATGCTTCGGGAAGGTAAAATACTCGCATTTTTTTTTCTTTTATGCGAAAAAACATATCTTTTTCTTCGCCGCCAAGTAAGTTTTTTCCAACTCGTCCGAGCGATGTATTGAATGTGCCGCATTCTTGGAATACATAATTGCGAAATGCCATATTGGCACCTATGGGGTATTTTCCTCTTTTAAACTCGCACACCTCGTTGCCAAGGTCTAAAGTAGAGTAGAGGGGGGTTAATTCTCGTGGCATCCAAGCGGGTTGTGCGGTTTCAAATTTTGGGAAAATTCGTCCGCCAATTACCATTGCCTGTGGGGTTGTGGCAAAAAAATCTACAACTGTTTGACAATAGTGTTTTGCGGCAATTGCATCGTCGTCTAAAAATACAATAATAGAGCCTTGCGCTTTTTCAATACCGGTATTGCGAGCGTAGGAAAGCCCCTGCCGCACTTCGTGAATATATTGAATATTCAATTCGGGATTCTTCATTACGAAATTACGGCAAATTACGGGAGTAGTGTCGGTTGAATTGTTATCAACCAACACTATTTCGTAATCTTCGGTAGCAATCGTTTGGTCTTTCAAGCTCAACAGAGTTTCAAGAATGTAGTCTTCACGATTGTAGGTGCAAACGATGATTGATAATTGCATTAATCCACACTTATAATTTTAAATTCCACACGACGGTTAAGCGCACGTCCGTCAACAGTTTCGTTGGTAGCCATTGGTTTGTCGAAACCGTAACCGGCATATTGCAGACGGTTTTTGTCAATTTTTCCGGTTTCCGAAAGATATTTAACCACCGAAGCCGCACGATTTTCCGACAAGTTTTGGTTGTATGGTCGTGAACCCACGTTGTCGGTGTGTCCGCTGATTTCAATAACCATTTTCGGATAATCTTTCAAAATTTTAATCAATTTGTCAAGCTCGGCGTTCGATTTTGGGTCGAGTTTGGCGCTTGCCGTTTCAAAGAATACGTTGCGCAATACAATTGTAGCGTCTTTTCGCAATGGCAATAAATCTATCTCAACCACCACTTCTTGATAAGCGGCAGTTGCCGGTATGTCAAAGTTTGCAGAATAGAATAAGTAACCGTCTTTTTTCACTGTTACGCCGTAGTTTTTACCCGAGGGCAGCGGTACCAAAAATTCGCCGGTGGCGGCATTGGAATTGAGGGTTGAAATGGGGCGTCTGGTTTCGTTGTCGATAACTTCAATTGTGGCTTCAAGAAACTTTTTTGTTTCGGCATCGCGCACAACACCTTTGTAAATAGTAAGGCGGCTTGTTTTTATTTCAACAGCTTCTTGCGCCGCGCTTGCAGTTTTTATCGGGTTGGTAAGTGCGCTTATAAGCATATTTTCGGTGCTCATTTGCAGGTTTTTTGCAGGACCTAAGAAGCGAATTTCGTAAATATCGTAACCGCCCAAAGTGCCATCGCGAAATCCCGAAAAGTAACCAAAACGTCCGCTACCAATTGTTACAAAACATCGTTCGGAACCGGGAGAGTTGATTGGATAACCGAGATTTTGGGGCGTTGACCATGTGCCGTCGTCTTGCAATTCGGTTTTGAAAATATCGTAACCACCCATACCTTTGTGTCCGGTCGATGAAAAATACATGGTTCGTCCGTCGGGGTGCATAAACACATCAACTTCGTCGTATTCAGTGTTAATTGTCGGACCAAGATTAATCCATTTTCCCCATTTTCCTTTTTCGTCCATTTCGCATTTGAATATATCGTGGTCGCCGTAATTGGTAACACCTTTTTTGTTGTTGCTTGTGAAATACACGGTGCGCCCGTCATACGAAAAACTTGCATTCAATTCGTGTGCCGGACTGTTGATTGCGGAAAAAGATTTAGGAGTACTCCATGTGTCGCCTCGTTTTTCGGAAATAAAAATATCGCCGCCGCCACTTTTATCGTTATAAATAAACATTTGTTGACCATCGGGCGACAAACCCACCGTAGCATCGTTTTCTTTGGTGTTCAACGGTTTTGGCATTTCTTTTGCAGGTGCCCATGCTCCATCTTTTCGGGTTGAATACCAAATATTTTCATCATATTCACCGGAATTAATGAGATTTGAATTGAACGAATTAGCTCGCATTGAAGTAAAAAACAGCATTGATTGGTCGGCTGTAATAACCGGTGAATGGTCGTAAAATGGCGAATTGATGTTTTTGCCCATATTGTAAACAAACGCACGAGTGGTATCTTTCATAAATTCAATGGCATTTTCGCACTCATAAATTCTACGGTCTATTCGTTTACCTTCGGTAGCCAATACCGACGGCAGCATTTTTAATTTGTATTTGCGAAACATATCAATTGCTTCGGCAAATTTATAGGTCAAATGAAAAGCTATACCCGAATGATAATACGCAATAGCCGGAGTGTTCACAGGGTCGAGTTGTATGGCAGTTTGAAAATACGGTAGTGCTTGAATATCGTCTTGAGTGTACACATAACACAAACCTATTTTGAAATTCAAATCGGCATTGCTTGGGTTAAATTTCTGTGCAATTAAAAATTTCTCGAGTGCAGCCGGAAAATCTTGTTTGTCTAAGAATTTTTGTCCTTCTTTTAAAGCTTTTTCGGCAACTTTAAAACCATCGGTATCGGAAAAATTCTTTTTGTTAAATTCCACATTTTGTGGTGTTTGTGCTACTACACTGCTGCAAAAAATGCTGCAAAAGAGTACTGTTAGGAGTTTTATATATATTGTTTTCATAAATTTTAGGAATTAGGAGTTAGGGAATAGGGAATAGGGAATAGGGATTAGGGAATAGGTATTAGGGGTTAGGTATTAGGATATTCATTGTCTTGTGTCTAAAAGCCTTGTGTCTTGTGTCTAATAGTCTTGTGTCTAAAAGTCTAAATTAATTACATCCCGAAAGAAAACCATCAGGCACGGTAAATCCTGCGTTGCGGGCTTTTCTCAAATCTGCGCAGCTTTTGTCAAATTCTTGCAGCAATTCGTAAGAATTTGCACGATGGAAGTAGGCTGCGCCGTAATTTGCATCGAGCCGAATGGCTTTGGAGTAAGCATCTATTGCTTCTATGTGTTTGTTTTGTTGCGCAAGCATTACGCCCATATTGTTGTACACAAAACTATATTGCGGATTGAGTTCCAACGCTTTTTTGAAATCTTGCGAGGCGGCGGTATATTCCCCTTTCAAGAAATACGCTTCGCCGCGATTATTGTAGGCAATATAGAAATCATTTTTTTGTGCAATAGCTTTGCTAAAACTGACAATTGCAGCATCGTAATTTTTTTCGCGCACTTGCAGTGAACCTAAATTGTCCCAAGCTACATAAAATTGGGGATTGAGCCCAATTGCCTTACGATAATCCTGTTCAGCCTCTTTGAATTTTTCGAGCATTTTGTAGCAACTTGCACGGTCGCTGTATGCGTTGGCATTGGTAGGGTTTATTTTCAACACTTCGTTGTAGGCTTTTATTGCGCGCTCGTAATCTTCGGTAAGAAAAGCGGCTGCGCCCAAATAGTAAAACATATCTTCGGAGCGGTATTGGGCATTTATCGCTTTTTGAAAACTTTCAATGGCAGAGGTGTAATTTTTGTTGTGGAAGAATGCCATGCCACGTGCATTCCACACTTGCCCTTGCGTACTGTCTAAGTCGAGCGCGCGGTCGAAAGCAGCTACTGCTTGGTTGTAATTGCCTATGGCACTGAGTGCTACGCCTAAATTTACGTGTGCTTGCGTAAAACTTGGTTTAAAACTTACGGCAGAGGTAAAATTTGTAATAGCCTCGCCGTATTGTTGCTTTTGAAGAGCCGCCACGCCTTTATTATAAGCAAGTTCGGCTTCTTGATTTTTTTCAACTACGAGTGTTGCGCTCGTATCAATTTGCGCTATTGAGCTGAGTGTTAAACCCAAGAATAGCATAAGTGGAATAACTTTTTTTTGCATAACTTCTTTTTTTAGGATAAAATACCGACAAATGTAGCAAATCTTCCGGTATTTGTATCACGTCGGTATGAAAAAAAATAATCGGATTGTGAAAAAGTGTCAAAATCGGTGTTAATAACTTTACCTATATATGCTTTACGTAGTGAATGTACAATATATTGGTTGATGTTGAAAAAATATTTATCATTATTGGTTGCAATATATTCCGCAGGGAAAAAATCGAAAAATTCTTTCCCTACTTCGTAATTGTTTTGCCCGATTGCAGGAGCAATGTAAGCTGTTAATTCTTCGGGATTGACAAATGCACTCATTTCGTGAATGGTTTTTTCAATAATCTGTGTGTGCAACCCTCGCCAACCGCAATGAATAGCAGCTACAATTGTGAAATTCCGGTTGTGAAGCACTATTGCGCCGCAATCGGCAGTGGTAATGCTCAATAAAACATTGCGTTCATGGGTAAAAAGAGCATCGCCTTCGCAGCCATTTTCAAAATTTACATCAACGCATCGTACAATATTAGAATGTGTTTGCGTGAGATACGCAACTGTGCAATTGGGTGCAATAGTTTCAAAAAAACGCCGGCGATTTTCTTGTACATTTTTCAAATCATCGTTGGTGTTCAAGCCAAGGTTAAGGCTTGCGTAATTTCCTGTGCTTACTCCGCCTTTGCGAGTTGAAACACCGGCAATGCACTTTTCGTTGTTGAAAAATTCAATGTATGGAATATTGTTTTTTGTTTGTATCAATGAATATGGCATACTAAAAAAAATGTTTAGAATCTGTTTAAATTTTATTTAATTCTTATTCTTCGTGTCTTTTTGTCTTCGTGCCTTCGTGTTTATTTTTTTAAGCGCAAGCGCATTTTAGTGAACACGAAGACAGAAAGGCATGAAGACACGAAGTTTATATTCGAATAGCTCTGTGGTATTTATTTTGATTAAATTTTAAACAGACTCATAACTTTTAAAATGAATATTTTAACCGTGCAAACCCCATTAATACTTTCATATTACCAATTTCAGAATTCCCAAAAGTAGAAAAAAACTGCGAAATAAGCGACAAATCCAAATTTTCAGCAACTGAAAAATCGAAAGAAAATCCTGCATAATACGATTGTATATCAACAAAATACATTCCCGACAATGAGCCGTTCAATCGAGGCGTTATCGGGTATGTTGCATTTGCAAAAATATTCCATTGACTGATAGAAAGATTTTTTGCAGAAAGCGGGGCGGCATACATCGCCATTAATCCGTCGGCGTTTTTTGACGATACATTATTATATAGAACTTCGGCTTGCAACATCAGTGAATTTTTAAAAATATAATCCAATCCTGCTGATACCGCCAGTAGAGACGCAATGCATTGCGTCTCTACAATAGAATGAAAATATGAAAATTCCGTTCTGTAATTCAAGCCTTTGTAATCGCTTGTCAATGCTCCGCCGATAACAATGTCGGTTTCGGTAAGTATGCCCGTTATGAGTTGGTAATCAACATTGTTTTTGTTCCAACGATGTAGTAAAGCAGTGGTAACTTTATTGTTGTGATTGGCAGATACGGCAAATTCCGACGACGAGGTGGCGTTATGAAAATAGGTTGTGCGAAAGGCATCGCAACCCGGACGTTCGGGATAGTCGAAATCGAAAAACGAGTAAGTATTGAAAATATCGTTAGGATTCCAAACGAATGTTTGTCCCCAATTGATGCGTTGGCGACCGAGTTGAAGTTTCCATTTGTTTTTTTCAAATGTGAAATTCAGGCGGTCGAATGTGGTGTTTAATATTGTATTATTGCCCGAAAAATAATTCCACGACAAATCCATAAATCCTGCGTCTGCACTGATACTTTCGGGGTTAATCATTATTTCGCTTCCTGCGATAAAACGGTTACGCATTCCTGCATCAAAACGGAAATCTTTGTTTATTTGCCAACCGAAATTGAGGCGGTTGTGCGCCAAGGCTTGCCACCAAATTTCGTCTTGCGGTTGCAGAACGATAATAGAGGGCATTCCGTTGGCATAACCGGATAATGTCCAATTTTTTTGTTGGGCAGTAGCGGAAATTGCTATGAAACAGCAGAGGAGTAATATGTATTTTTTGATTTTCATTTGAAATTCAAACTCAAATTATATGATATTTTTGTATTTATATTTTCCTTGAAAAATTATTTCTTTAATAGGTTTTTTTGTCATTTTGCCACTCCAATAATCAGCACATTCATTTAATAAATCTTCAAATAGAATTTGATTTTCAATATTATCAATGATTTTCATATCAGCCTCAAAAAATGATTTGGTTTCTAATAATTCAATTTGATAAATTTTTCCTATTCCATTCAAATGATTAGTTATATAATGATTACAACTTTCTAAACTATCAAAGAAAAATACAGACGATAATCTTTTTGGACAATTATTAAAAAAATTACTTCTTACAATTTCAAGAAATGTTTCCCACAAATACATTCCATTATCAAAAAAGATAAAGTTATTTACTTCATCAAAGTTTTGGATAAATTCATTTATTAATGCAATTGAAATTAGTTGGTTTTTATGTTTTGGATTTTCTGTTATTTTATGAATATCAATATATTCTTCGTTCACAATTGCATTGCTTAAAATTTGCAGATAATCATTTCCTAACATAAAAATTTGATTATTTACTTCTACTAAAAAATCAACAGATATATTATTGTACATTCTGTTATTTTTATACATAACTTGTAAATAAGTATTTATAAAATGCTGATAATGCTTAAAATCGAAATTTGAGCCATAGTTTAAATCATCAGAATTGTAAATTTTATTTACATCAATGTTTTGAAATTCAACTCTATATAAATTTTTCATATCTATTATTTTATTTTTAAAATTTCACTTCCACTCATCACTCACAACCTTTCCATCTTCCAACTTAATAATCCGCCTCGCCTTCGCCATAATGCGCGGGTCGTGGGTGGAAAAGACGAAAGTAACGCCTTCTTGTTGGTTGAGTTTTTCCATAATGTCGAGCAGGTTTTCGGCTGATTTGCTGTCGAGATTTGCCGTTGGCTCGTCGGCAAGCACGAACTTTGGCGTAGAGGCGAGGGCTCGGGCTACGGCTACTCGTTGTTGCATTCCGCCCGAAAGTTTGGCAGGTCGGCTGTCCATTCGGTCGCCCAAACCAACGGACTGCAAAAGTTCGACGGCTCGCTTTTCAATTTCGGCTTTCGGCTTGCCTTGCAGTTCCATTACAAAAGATACATTTTCTTTTGCCGTGAGTACGGGAATGAGGTTGTACGCCTGAAATACAAAGCCTATGTGGTGCAGGCGAAAGGCGGTCATTTCTCGTTCTTTGAGTGTTGAAATGTCCTTTCCTTCGACATAAAGATTGCCCGAAGTGGGCGTGTCTAATCCGCCAATGAGGTTTAAGAGCGTGGTTTTTCCTGAACCCGATGGTCCGACAATGGCGGTAAATTCGCCTGCGGAAATGTTGAGCGTTACACCGTCAACGGCACGGACTTCTTGGGCTGTTTCGTTGAAGATTTTTGTTAGATTGGTTGTTTTAATTAGTGTGTTCATATTTTTTGTTTTTTAGAACGCAAATGACGCAAAAAGCGCAAATTTACGCAAAAGATAACTGTTAGATTTTTCGTAATGTATTGATTTATAAATAATAATTTGTGTTGATTTGCGTCATTTGCGTCATTTGCGTTCTATGTTCTCATTGCATCTAATGGTTTCATTTTCAATGCTTTTCGTGCGGGATAAATTGCCGATACTATTCCTGCAATTAATACCAAGACGACTATTTCAGTAAACATTTTTATATCAAAAACTGGATAAACCTTTGAGCCAAAGCCGAAATCTTCAAATTGGTCTGCCATAAAGAAACTCAAATCTATGCCTGTTTTCATTGTTGGCAAAATGACGGCAATGCCTAAAATAATGCCGATTACACCGCCAACAAGTGTGAGAAAAACAGTTTCGAGCATTATCATACTGAAAATATTTCGCTTGCTCATACCGATTGCTCCCAACATTCCGAGTTCGCGCGTGCGTTCGAGAACTGCCATCAGCATCGTGTTAATAATGCCGAACGAGAGGGCAAAAAGGAAAATGCCGAGAATGATTAGCCCCATAAATTCGGTAAAGGAAAAATACATCGCAAGAGCGGGGTTGAGTTGTCGCCAATCGCGGACTTCGAAATCGGGAAATAGTGCTTTAATTAGTGGAAATTTATGGTCGGCGATTTCGAGGTTGGGAAAAAGAATGGCAGTTTCGTGTACCGCACCTTCGGGCAAAGCGGTGTAGGGCAGAATGTCGGTGTAGCGGACAAAAACCGTTGCTTCATCGAACATTGCGTTGGTGGTGTGGTAAATTCCGCCCACGCGAAAGGCGAGGCTTTGCATATCGCCGTTTACATCTTGAAAGGTGAAAACAATGCGTGAGCGAAGGCGGACACGCAGTTTTTCGGCTGTGCGACTGCTGATTACAATCGGCATCCGGCTGTCGTCGGTAAGGAAAACGCCCATCGTGTCGGGAATATGTTGCCACACATCGGTTACTTGTATTTCTTCGTTGGGAAATACGCCTTTGGCGGTTATGCCGAGGGCGTTGTGGGAGGAGGCGAGCATTCCGTTGAGGTTGAGGCGGTAGGCGATTTTGGCATCGTTTGCCGTAGAGACGCAATGCATTGCGTCTCTACAAACCGCATCACGCATAAAATACGCCCCGACATCATTGTTTGCCAAAAATTCAGTGTTGTGTATCTGAATGTGCGAGTATTGTGTGCGAATATCGCTATCGACCGTGCCGAGAATCCAACCGTTCATAAAGGCTAACAGGAACGTTCCCGAAAATAAGCCTATGGCGATGGCACTGATTATTACGGCAGAACGGACTTTGTTGCGCCAGATGTTTTTCCAACTTAAAATTAAAATGTTTTTCATATTTCTTGTTTCTTTGTGGGATTTTAAAATTAAAGTAAGCAGAGAAATTAAAACCTCAATTCGAATGCTTTTTTTGATTTACCGTCAAATCCTATTGATTCATAGAACGGGTGTGTATCGCTCCTCTTATTTCCGCTTTGCAATAATACTTTATAACAATTTTTTTCTTTTGCATATTTTATTGCATTTTCCATAACAGTTTTTCCAATACCCTTTCTTCTGTATTTTATATCTGTAATTACATTTTCAATAAAACCTATTGATTTTCCATCTCGTGTAAGATTGGGTATAATGCAGATATAGCAAGATGCAATTATTTTTCCGTTCTCTTTGGCTATAAAATATTTAATGTCTTGTTTTTCAATATTTTTCCAAATATTCTTTGCAGTAGTCTCACTAATAATATCATCGGAATTTAATTGTTTATACAATTCCAATAATGATAAAAGTTCGCTTTCTATTAATATGCCATATTCAATCACTTTTACCTCCGTTTTTATTTATTTTGACTTAAATTCAATTTCAAAATCTTCCTCACCGGATACATTACCGCAATCATCGAAATAACAAGTATAGTAATTACTTGATTGATGAAAATCTGCGCCTCAAACGCCATAGGCATCAACGGTTCAATGCCAAATTGTATCATCGTTGCTGCCAATTCGCCTGAAAGCGGTATCGGATTTACATTAAAATAATAGGTCATCGGTACGGTTACGATAATGGCAATAGCCGTTCCCATAAGGCTTTTGAGGAAAAGTTCAAAGGCAACACTCACGGCTAATCTTGTGCGCGACATTCCGAGCGAAATCATTACCGCAAATTCCCGTGTACGTTCGTTGGTCATCATAATAACCGTTCCCAAAATGCCGAAACCGACAATTAAATATAATATGCCCATTATCAGAATGAGGAATGCGCGGTTGCTTTCGGAAGTTTGCAAGAGGCGTTGCATTGTGAAATGCCACGAGAGGACATCGTATTCCGCCCCTACGACCGCCCGCACATCGGCAATCGTTTGGTCTAAACGATTATTATTTTGAATAGAAATCAAAATACCGCTGTACCCATCAGGCATATCAATGAATTGTTGGGCTGCGGGCAGGGTAATGTAGGCAATTGAGTTGTCCATTTCTATGGTCATCAAACTCACTATGCCGCGAACAACGAACAACTGTGCGGCACTTGCTCCGTGAAATCCCTGTCCGATAAGTGCAAGTGTGTCGCCCACATCTGCCCGCAGGAAACGGCTCAATCCCTCGCCGATAAGAATGCCGTCGTCGGTTTCTGAAAGGTATTCGCCACGCACAAGACGATTTGGCAAATTCGATTTTTGCTTTTCTCTTTCGGGCGAAACGCCAATAACGGCAATTCCTTTGCTTGCGTTTTCAAACGATGCCATTGCAAAGGTTTCTAATCGTGGCGATACGTTTGTGATATTGTCAATTTTATCGAGTTTGGCAATGGTTGCCGAGTCCATAAACATAAAATTATCAACCACTTTGTCGTCCCAAAATCCTCGTGCGTGTATTTGAATGTGTCCAGCCTGCGTATTGAGCGTGTTTTCAATCATTCTGTTCCACATTCCTTTTTCGTAACTCGAATAGACTACACAGAAAAAGACTGCGAAGAAAACTGAAGATATTGTGATTATGGTGCGGCGACGGTTTCGCCAGATGTTTCTCCAAATTAGTCTCATAAAAAGCCCCCTCTAACTCCCCCTCAAGGGGGAGAACCGGAAAGGTACGGTTTTATATTGTTAATTAAATCTATCAAAAAATCATTGCTTCTGTAAGTCCCCCTTGAGGGGGATTTAGGGGGCTCTTATCTCACTCTCCTCATATTTTGCTGCGAAAAAAAACTTTCGTCAATAGTAATATCAAATTCTTGATTTATAATCGTCATAACCGTTTTTTGGTTTGGTCTTTCGGCAGGAATGACTTCCATACGAGTTGCCAAACGGCGATTGCCAAATGATTTTATATCAAAACTATTGAAAGTATTGACCAAAACATTGTCCTCGTCGTAAAATTCCGTTTTTATTTCAACAAAATCGTTTACTGAAATCCAAGTAATTACTTTACCCCAAACCACAGCAGAATTTTCTTTTGGCGTAAGTTCAATTTTGAAGCAGTCAAACTCGCGCACTCGCTCTCTGCCGAGCAGTTTGTGCGTGTAATCATTTACAATTGAACTTTCGCGCACCATATCGTCGTTCGTAAAATCGCTGCCCATCCACGATTGCCCCATAACGGACGATGACATTCGTATCATCCGGTTGATGCTTGGCTGCCAATTCCACAGGTCGCGACCACGTTTAAGGAATGTTTGCCCTCTGTCCCTTGCAGGCGATGTAATAAGCGTAAGCGAAAAATCCGTTCCCATTGACCATGCTTTTATGCCCACTTCGCGTGTCCAAGTGGGGCGAATGATGGTCATTGTGATTTCAGACATTGAGGATTTTCCACGGCGGTTGTTATCGGCACGTTGCACGATTTCGGTGGCAGTGAGGTTTTGCGCGGTTGCGCTTGCCATAATTAACAGGAAAAATGCTAATAAGTTTAGTTTTTTCATAATTGGTTTATTTTTTGTGAACAAAAATACTTGAAAAAAAAACACAAAGTATGAAAAAATAGTGTATTTTAGTCGTTTCAAACAGATAATGGTATTGTCCACAAAATATATAGTGCTATATGAAAATGATTTTACAAAGTTATTTTATAAAAATAATAGGTGTTAGTTTGCTGCTATTCAGCGCTTTGCATCTCAATGCGCAAGCGCCGGTAGCCAATTTTGAAGTAGTAGGAGCTCGAAGTGGTTGCGAATTGTTGATAGTGAATTTTACCAACAGGTCAACGGGGGCAACTTCGTACCGGTGGGATTTTGGCGATGGAAGCGCCGCTTCGACAGTGCAAAATCCTACAAAAGCCTACACCCGACCGGGAGTGTACACCGTAACGCTTACGGCAACCAACGCATCGGGGAGTAATGTGAAAACAATGACAAATTATATATCTGTACATGCCAATCCGCAACCAAGTTTTACTGCTTCGCCCACGTCGGGCTGTGTGCCGGTTACGGTAAATTTTAGAAATACAAGTACCGCATCGTCGGCTATTGTCAAATCGGAGTGGAATTTTGGCGATGGTATGGTGCAAGAATCTACGGCAGCAACCATAGCGCACACATATAATACTGTGAACACCTATTCCATAAGTTTAACCATGACCGATGCCAATGGTTGTACGGCAACCCTATCGCAACCATCGTTGATTAGAGTGAATGCATTGCCACAACCCAATTTTACGGTAAATCCGGTCGAAACCTGCGATGTGCCCGCTACAATAATGTTTTCCTCTACAACCCCCGGAAACATAAGAAGTTTTTTGTGGGATTTCGGCGATGGTTCTACCGGAACTGCTGCCAATATGCCGCATGAATATACCACAAAAGGGAAAAAAACAGTAAAACTAACCGTTACCGATGCTAACGGTTGTACGAATAGTATTACAAAAACCGAAGTGGTAAATATTGCCGATTTTACAACCAATTTTACAGCGCCTGATAAGGTTTGTCTTGGTACCGAAAGTATATTTACAAATACTTCTTCCGGAACCTCCCATACATGGTTTATTAATGGTGTGCAACAACAAGCGTCAACATCGTCAACTTTCCGTTACACATTTCCCGCACTGGGAACATACAAGGTAAAACTGATAAGTAAAAATCCCATAGGCTGTGAAAGTGCGCCGGTGGAAAAAGATGTAACGGTAATACCGCCAACCGAAGTGCAAATTTCGCCCAATGCCGACAAACATTTATGTCTTGATGCTAATCAAAACCAAAATGTATCGTTTAGCACAACAATTGTGAGCACCAATGGGCAGCCTATCACCGGTTGGGAATGGTATGTGAACGGTACAAGAGTGGGGACGAATGAAAATCTCACCTATACCTTCCCCGGAAAGGGAACATATACTGTGAGTTTGCGAGTGCGCGATGCTGTGTGTACCGGTTGGAAAGATGCGAACGCACCGGTAGCAGTAGAAGTTCACCAACCGACAGTTGATTTCGATACTGTTTCCAACAATCAATTAGGTTGTTTGGTCGATGGAAAATTTCCCGTACAATTCAACGCCACAAGCGATGGAACTATTGCTAAATGGACATGGACTGTAAATGGAAGCCCTATGTCGTCAATGCAAAATCCGCTTCATACATTTACCAATACCGGTGTGTATAAAGTTAAACTTGCCATAGAAGATATCTATGGGTGTAAAAACGTAAAAGAAGACAGTATCAAAATAGGTAAAAAAATAGACCCCGAGTTGTATAAAAATTTTACTTCGTCAAGCCCTGTAATCTGTTATGGTCCTCAGAACAGCATTGTTACATTCAATGCCGACCCCAATCTTCCAAACGAATGGACTATGCTACGCTGGTATTGGTATAATGAAGCCGACGAACGACTTTTTAAACAAGACCGTTATGTAACTTTTGTGGATTACCCCAGAGATTCACGAGCAGATGAGGTAGGCGATTTTACCATTTCATTTACGCCATATCACTATGCCTGTAAATCCGATGAGGTAAAGAGTACGTGGACACAAACCGTGCTGCCGCCGGTGGCTAAATTTGGAATTATTGCCCAGACCTCTTATCCTGCAATGTGCGATAAAGGTAGACCTACAACGTTCGTTGATATGTCGCAAGAAGTGCGCACATACACATGGGATTTTGGCGATAAAACCGGAGCTAATGCTAAAAACACTACACTTACAGGGCACCCGATTGGCGAAAAAGGTGCGCCTGCTAATCATCGTTTATGGGAATTGAAAGAAAATGGTGTGGTAGTAATTTCCGAAATTTTACGTAAAGAAAACATAAATCCGGTGTTTACCTATAAAGATTACGGAACTTATCTTGTAACCTTGACAACCGAAACCGACACGGTAAATATACCGGACGGTTGCAAGGATACGTGGACGAGTGCCATAGTGGTTACAAAAGTAAATCCCGGTATGAACATTACAACAGCCAAAGAATTATGCTTGGGTACAGCGCTCGAAGCCGAAGATATTTCAACAACCGAAGTAGGAGGAAAGATGAGTGAATGGTTGTGGAATTTTGGCGATGGCAACACGGGTAACACGGAAAAAATTTCCTACGTATATCCCCAAGCAGGCAAATATAATCTGCGGCTTAGAGTAACCGATATGTATGGGTGTCAGGGGACGACTGCTTCCGTACCAATCACTATATGGAAAAATCCAACATTTGATGCTGCAACAATAGTTAATCCAAGAGAATGTGCTTTCCGGGCAATAAAGTTTACCGACAATGCAGTATCGCAAGAAGCTACGGCTCGTTTGAAATCGTGGGAATGGACTTTTGAAGCAGGCAACAGTATAACAATTTCCAATAATTTCAATGGAACGTACAAATGGACGGACATAAACGGTAATGTGATAGTAAACGATACAACTTCAAAAAATCCAAGTCATACATTTACAAATACAAGCCCCGCAACAAAATCGGTAACACTGAAAGTAACCGATGAGCATGAGTGTTCTTTTCAAAGTTCAATACAAACAATTTTGAGTAGGGTAACAGCCAATATTGCATTGGCAGATACGGTAGTTCCGCTCGGAGCCGATTATTGTTATAATAAAAATGTACGACTGGTTAATTCATCATCTACTTCTACATATAGTGTAGCGTCAAAATGGGATTTGGGCGATAAATCGCCCGAAATAGGACCGCTTACTAACGGAAATATAGCATTGCAAGTGCCGCCCGTATTTACGTATGAAGATTTTGGAAAAGATACAACCCTTACAATTCGTTTGGTGGTAACCGAAAGAACAGATGTTAATCCCACAGCTCCCGGTTGCACCGATATTGCCTACAAAACCGTACGCATTTCCCGTCCGGTTAGTCGTTTTTCGGCAGATGTAAATCATTTAGCATGTCCTACTCCGCCGCGACCAATACAATTTTCTTCGGCAGAATCTACAACTACTATTAGTAGTGTTGCTTGGAATTTTGGCGATGCAACACCTGTATCGACTATGCCGAATCCACAACATATTTACGAAGAACCGGGAGAATTTGCAGTAAGTTTGCAAGTAACCGATAAATTTGGTTGTGTAGATACTCGTGTTATCGACCCCTTTATTACTGTTGACGGACCAAAAGGAAAAGCCACTGCTGCGCCCAATAGAGTATGTGTG
>WQTX01000073.1 GCA_009786075.1 Bacteroidota bacterium
GGCTATTCGCGGCGTAACCACAGGCGGTTATTTGAACCAAATTAAAGCCTACGAAGCCGAGCCGGTAAATGCACATTTCGATTATTTGCGTGAAAAATTAGCGTGTATGACCGCCGATTACGCAAAAGCCGTAGAAATGGTAAAAGCCGAGAAAAACAATGAATATATTGACTTCCACGCACGCCGCCTGGTTGAAATGGCAGGAAATATTGTTATGGGTCATTTGTTAGTAATCGACGCTAACCGTTGCGATTGCTTTAAAGATTCAGCCGAAATATTCATAAAACTTGTGTATAGCGAAAACAAACAGCGTTTGGCGTACATTGAGAAATCCGACGTTAAGGATTTGGGATTTTATAAAATTTAAGGTTTTTGATTTATTTGTGGAAAATCCTGCTTTCTTTGGAGAGTGGGATTTTTTTTGTTTTGAATGAATTGGATTATTGATAAAATTATCATATTTTTGTGGTTGAATTTTAAAACTATACCACTATGTCAACCCGCAGCATGATTTCTTTTGATTGGGCGTTGAAACGTTTACTTCGCAACAAAGCTAATTTTGGTGTATTGGAAGGCTTTTTGAGTGAATTGTTGCGCCGTAAAATCGTAATAAAAAGCATTGCCGAAAGCGAAGGCAATCAGCAGGACGAAAATGACAAATACAACAGGGTAGATTTGTTTGTTGAAGACAACGATAAAGAACTCGTAATCATAGAATTACAATTTTTTAGTGAATACGATTATTTTCAAAGAATGCTTTATGGCGTGAGTAAATCTATAACCGAATATATTCACGAAAGCGATAATTACGATAAAGTGCGCAAGGTTTATTCAATAAACATTGTGTATTTCGACTTGGGAAAAGGTAACGACTATATATATCACGGCACTACTCGTTTCACAGGACTTCACACGCACGAAGAACTGCAATTGAGCGAAAAACAGCGCAGCCTTTACAACAAAGAAAGTATTGGCGAACTTTACCCCGAATATTACATTCTAAAAGTAAAAAACTTTAATGATGTTGCCAAAGATACTTTTGACGAATGGATGTACTACTTAAAAAATAACGCAATAAAAGACGATTTCACAGCACAAGGTTTAGACCAAGCTCGTAAAGTGTTGGTGTACGACAATCTTACCGATGCAGAAAAAAGGCGATACAACAACCAAATAGAAGCTACTCGCATTAAAAACAGCGAAATAAAAACCGCCTTTACCGACGGAGAAATAAAAGGAGAAATAAAAGGAGAAACAAAAGAGAGGTTGAAAATTGCTAAAAATGCAAAAGCATTAGGATTAACAATAGAACAAATACAAAAACTGACAAATTTAACAAAAGAGGAAATTGACAAAATATGATGAATAGATAAACAAGTCATTTGTTGGTAATCGACGCTAACCGTTGCGATTGCTTTGCCGAATCGGCAGAAATATTCATAAAACTTGTGTATAGCGAAAACAAACAACGTTTGGCTTACATTGAGAAATCAAGCGTAAAAGATTTGGGATTTTATAAAATTTAAGGTTTTTGATTTATTTGTGGAAAAAGCTCTTCTTTGGAAGGGCTTTTTTTGTGGGAAATTGTTTTGTATAATCCGAAAAGTTTGTATATTGCGTATATTTTGTACGGCAAGCGGGCGACAGCACAGCAGACAACGACGTAAAAAACAACGAATTTAGTATAAATCATCTCGAAATGGGGACTTAAAAAGAGAAAGTTATGAATTTAAAATGTTTATTTGGTCATAAATGGAATGGCTGTAAATGTGAACGATGTGGTAGAATAGGGAATCATGACTGGGACGGTTGTATATGTAAGCGTTGTGGACAAGAGCAACATGATTGGAATTCCTATTTAATAGAAATTCCTGATGATTCTGCTGGAGAGGCTTACGCTTCTAAAAGAATATATGTTTGTAAATGTTTAAAATGTGATGAAGAAAAATAGCATAGAAATTTGTAAATGTCAAAATACAACCCCGAAATCCACCACCGTCGCAGTATTCGTTTGAAAGGTTACGATTATTCGCAGGCAGGAATGTATTTTGTTACGATATGCGTACAAAATCGAGAACATTTATTTGGCGAAATTGTTGACGGCGAAATGATTTTGAATGATGCGGGGAAAATGGTGGAAAAAGAATGGGTGGATTTGAAAAATCGTTTTCCGAATATTGAATTACACGAATTTGTTGTGATGCCTAATCATTTTCATGGTATTATTCAAATTGTTGATAATGTTGGTGGCGGCGGTGTAGGGGCAATCCCTTGTGGTTGCCCTGTTCAAAACGGTGATATTTCCGAAATTGGGCAATCACAAACGCAATCGGGGCAAACGCAAACACAATTTGGACAATCGGGACAACCACGAACAGGGCAACCACAAGGGATTGCCCCTACACCGGTTAACGATAAAAACAAAAAAACAATTGGCGATATGATGGACGCATTCAAATCTATTGTAACCGTTCTCTATATTCGTGGTGTAAAAACATTGGATTGGCAACCATTTTATAAAAAATTATGGCAACGTAATTATCACGAACACATTATTCGTAATGGTAATGAATATCAATATATTGCAAATTATATTGAAAACAATCCTGCCAATTGGCAGCACGATACATTTTATAAAGAGGAAATTTAGTGCCAAAGCTAAAACAGAATGAGGAATAATGCAAATAATTCACAATTCATAATTTATAATTTATAATTTTTTGTATTTTTGCATTATGAGTAAAATGAATTTCCTTCAAGAACGTTTTGGTCGCTATTTTTTGAAATTGCGTGTAAAAAAAACAAAGCGAAAACTGCATGTCAGCACATTTGATACGGCGCAGAATATTGCTATTATATATGATAATTCCGGCACGTTGAGCAACGGAAAACCGCTTTATGTTAATCAAAAAATAAAAAATTTTACGCAAACTATTGCCGGAATACACGCCGAAACAAAAATTACACTCTTGGGCTTTTGCTCAACTACCTACACCAAACAACTGCACAAAACCGAAGTTTTTTCAAGCGAAATTTTTACAAAAAAAGATTTTACATGGTACGGCACCGCAAAAAGCGAAACACTCGAAAAATTTATAAACACCCCCTTCGACATGCTGATAGATTTGAGTGTGGAACAAAATTTTCCGCTCGAATATATTGTGCAATTATCGAAAGCATCGTTTAAAATAGGCAGATTAAACCAATCGCTGCTCTACGATTTTATGATAGATATAAAAAACGAAAAAAATATTGATTATTTAATCCAACAAATTAGTGTATATTTGCCCTCTCTTAAACAAAAATAATATGTCATTGCAAAAATTCTCCGGCACGGGGGTAGCCTTAATTACACCTTTTACAAACGAAAATACAGTAGATTTCACTGCGCTCAAAAATCTTATAGAATATGTGATTAAGGGCGGCGTGGATTTTATTGTGGTTTTTGGCACTACCGGCGAACCGGTTACACTCACGGAAAACGAAAAATCCGAAGTTTTAGAATTTGTATATCAACACGTAAACGAGCGCAAACCAATAGTAGTGGGCTGTGGCGGCAACTGTACCGCCGAAGTTGTAAAAGCAATTTCAGCTATTGACAGCACAAAATTCGATGCCGTACTTTCGGTTTCGCCATATTACAATAAACCCGGACAACGAGGAATTTTTGAACACTATAAACAAGTTGCCGCTGCATCGAAACTGCCTGTGATTGCCTACAATGTGCCTTCACGCACGGGCTGTAACGTTGAAGTAGAAACAGCCATAAAAATTGCAAACGAAATTCCCAATATTATCGGACTAAAAGAAGCATCGCCGTCGGTGGAGCAATTTACCTATATAAAACGTGGCGTTCCTGCCGATTTTTTACTTATCAGCGGCGACGATTCTATTGTTGTTCCCCACATGTCGCTGGGCGCGTGCGGCGCAATTTCGGTTACGGCAAATGCGCAGCCTCGCCTCTATTCCGATATGATACGCTTGTGTTTGGAGCAAAAATACGCCGAAGCACTCGAAATTCATTTAAAACTGATTGAATTTACCGACAGTTTGTTTACCGAAGGAAGTCCGGCAGGCGTAAAAGCAGCGTTGAAACACCTTGGCTTGGTGCAAAATAATGTGCGGTTGCCGCTTGTACCGGTAACTCCACAGCACGAGCAATACATACAATCGCTTTTAAAACAACTAATTTAGAGATTTGAAAATTTAATGATTTAAAAATTCAATAATTTTCAAGCGACAACAGTTAATTTTAAATTTTTAAATCTTAAATCTTTAAATTATTTATACACAAAAAACTATGACTGAATTTAACAAACGTAGTGAAGAGCCGTATGAAAAACGAAATTCTGCGGACAGACGGTTTCAACGCAACGAGTCGGGAGATTCGTATAATTCAAACCGTTCCGATTCTTCAAATTATGAACGAAGACCTCGTTTTTCCGATAGCAACGACCGCAGGTATAACAGTTCGAGGGAACAATCGGGCGAACGTTCATTTGAGCGCAAGCCGTTCGAGCGCAAACCGTTTGAGAAAAAACAATGGGGCGATAAACCATACGAACGTAAACCGTATGGCGAAAAATCGTTTGAGCGTAAGCCTTTTGAGAAAAAGCCTTACGAAAGAAAACCGTGGGACGATAAGCCGTATGAACGCAAACCTTACGAGCAAAAATCATTTGGCGATAAGCCGTATGAACGCAAACCATACGAACGAAAATCGTTTGACGATAAACCATACGAACGTAAACCGTTTGAGAAAAAACCATACGAAAGAAAACCGTGGGACGATAAACCATTTGAACGAAAATCGTTTGGCGACCGACCTTTTGAGAAAAAACCGTACGAACGAAAATCATTTGACGATAAGCCGTATGAACGCAAACCCTACGAACGCAAATCATTCGACGACAAACCATTTGAAAAAAGACGATTTGACGATAAACCGTTTGAACGCAAACCATACGGCGAGAAATCGTTTGAAAAGAAACCTTTTGAACGTAAACCGTTCCGAAAATTTGATAACGAAAACGATAATTTCGCAGGAAAACGTCCGGCATGGTTCGAGGGAAAAACAGGTATTTCACGCCGTGATTCCGATTCTTCCGACAGAAAAAACTCTCAAAATCAACGACCTCGCAAAGATTTTCCGGTAAAAAAACACAAGGCGCCAAAATTGCGTATGCTTGATATTTTCGAGAATAAAATAGACGAAAAAGATTTGTCGCACGACGTGGAAATTCGCAAACCGGAACAAGAAAAAGACGAAGTGCGTTTGAATAAATTTATAGCCAATGCCGGTGTATGTTCACGCCGAGAAGCTGATGAATTGATACTTTCGGGTAAAATTACCGTGAACGGCGAAGTGAAAAACGAACTCGGCACCCGCATCAATCCCAAAACCGACAACGTGCTTTACGATGGTCAAGAATTACAATCGCAGAGAAAAGTATATATTTTGCTCAACAAACCAAAAGATACGATTTCAACCAAAAACGACCCCGAAGGACGCAAAACCGTGTATGATATAATTGCCGGAGCTTGCAACGAAAATGTGGAAGCCGTGGGGCGATTGGACAGAAACACAACAGGCGTTTTCCTATTTACCAACGACGGCGATTTGGCGCAAAAAATATTGCACCCCAAATTCAACAAAATGAAAATCTATCACGTACATTTAGATAAAAACCTAAAAGCCGATGATTTTGAAGCAATTGCCGCAGGTGTAGAACTTGAAGACGGATTGGTAGAAGTTGATGATTTACAGTTTGTTGGCGACGAAAAAAATCAAGTAGGCATACAAATTCACACCGGTAAAAATCACGTGGTAAAACGTATTTTTGAACATCATGGCTACACGGTTGAAAAATTAGACCGCGTATATTTCGCCGGATTGACCAAAAAAAATCTTCCTCGCGGGAAATGGCGGTTCCTTAGTCGTAAAGAAGTGGAAGTATTGAAACAAGGGGCTTATGAGTAGTTGTTTTAGTTGACAAGTTAACGAGGAGACAAGGAAACGGGAATTATAATGAAATATTTTTATATCATAATCGTAAGTTTTTTGTTTTTTACGCATTGTGCCACTATACAAAAAAGCGGCAATGAAGGCTTTTTGCATTGTCCCCAAACGCATTTTTCGTTCGATACATTGGCTTTTGCGGCACCTGCTACGCACGATTTTATGTGCATAAACACCGGGGCACAGCCTTTGAAAATTATTAATATTCGTCCGACTTGCAATTGTACTGTGCCGCAGTGGGACAAAAATGCAATTGCTCCGGGCGACACAACTTATATTACCGTAAAATACGATAGCCGCCGTAGTGGGGAATTTGCAAAAGAAATAATTGTGTACCCAAATACCAAACAAAAAGAAATTCCGCTCATAATTTCGGGCAAAGTACTCGCCAATCCGAATAAATTTATAATGGAGTAAATACTTTATGATAAAAATTGATAAATGCCTGCGGCGATAAAACGCTTCGCTGATAAATTTATCGTGCGTAGCACATTTATCAGCGAAGCGTTTTATCTATGTTTATCGCTAATACGAATTACCCAATTCGTATTATTTGCGCCCCCAGCGCATTGAGCCGTCCGTCAATATTTTCGTAACCTCTATCAATTTGTTCAATATTGTGAATAGTGCTCACGCCATCGGCTGAAAGAGCGGCAATAAGCAAGGCAACGCCGGCGCGAATATCGGGCGAAGTCATGCTGGTAGCTCGCAGTTTATGTTTGCCGCCAAGTCCTATAACGGTTGCTCGGTGCGGGTCGCACAGAATAATTTGACTGCCCATATCTATCAGTTTATCAACAAAAAACAGGCGGCTTTCAAACATTTTTTGATGTATGAGCACACTGCCAACGGCTTGGGTGGCAACTACTAAAAACACGCTCAACAAGTCGGGCGTAAGTCCGGGCCACGGCGCATCGGCTATGTTCATAATTGAACCGTCTATAAACGTTTGTATTTCGTAGCTGCTTTGTGCCGGAATAAAAATATCGTCGCCTCGTCGTTCCATTTGAATACCAAGCCGCGAAAACGATAAGGGAATAATGCCCAAATGTTCGTAACCCACATTTTTAATGGTAATTTCGGAGCCGGTCATTGCTGCCAAACCAATAAAACTGCCTACTTCAATCATATCGGGCAAAATGGTGTGTTCGCAACCGCCAAGCGATTGCACGCCTTCTATGGTCAATAAATTTGATGCAATGCCGCTAATTTTTGCACCCATAGCATTGAGCATTTTGCACAATTGCTGAATATACGGTTCGCAAGCTGCATTGTAAATTGTGGTTGTGCCTTGTGCAAGCACCGCCGCCATTATAATATTTGCTGTTCCCGTTACCGAAGCCTCGTCCAAAAGCATATAAGAGCCTTTGAGTTGCGCTGCTTCAACGGTAAAACTGCTGTTTTTTTCATCGTATTTGAAATCGGCACCAAGTTTTTGGAAACCTATAAAATGCGTATCTAAACGGCGACGACCGATTTTATCGCCACCCGGACTTGGAATAAATGCTTTGCCAAATCGCGCCAAAAGCGGACCTACAATCATAATTGAACCACGCAATTCGGTGCCTTGTTTTGCAAATTCAGGACTTTGTAAATACTCTAAATTCAGCGATTTTGCACTAAACACATAATCGCTTTGGCTCAATTGCCGGATTTCAACACCCAAACAACCCAAAAGTTCTATAAGTTTCAATACATCACGAATGCGGGGAATATTACGCACGGTAACTTCTTCTTCGGTGAGCAGCACCGCCGAAATAATTTGCAACGCCTCATTTTTTGCACCTTGCGGAACTATTTCGCCACGCAATTGTTTGCCTCCGGTAATTTGAAAAACAGCCATTTTTTGTAAGTTAACAAGTTTGTAAGTTTATAAGTTGACAAGTATTCGTTTCCTTATTTATAAATAATAGTACAAAGATACAATTTTTCCAAAAACAAAAAAATACCGAGAAAGCAAAAATGCAATCTCGGTAATCTTTTCAAATTTTGTCATTTCCGTTGTTTATTTTTATTCCGGTTTCTATTTCGATTTTTATTATTATTTTTCTTCTGCAAAGAAGGATTTTGCAGCACTTGATTTTTCGTAGAAGCGTTCACATACACAAGTTTTGTATCTTCGGCTAAACTCAATTTTCCGTGCGAAAGTTTTTGCAAATCGGCAATAATAATTGCATCGTTTATTGATTTTTGATTCCAAGCCACATAATTTTTTTTCATGTGGTTGGCTATCATTTTTATCAACACGGCGCGTTCCTGTTCGTCTTCAATGGTGCAGGCTTGTTCTATCATGCGCTCGGTAAGCAAACCGTAATGACGGCATTTTATGTTGTTCGTATTGTAGGCTAATTTTTGCGGCGGCGGCAATTCCGATGTTTTTGTTATTGGGTAGGGAAAATCCACATCGAGTTTGTATTCACACAATTCCGCCAAAAAATCCCACATTTTTTGTTTGTAATCTTTGGTTTCACGTACCGTTTGGTTCATGTTTATCAATATTGAAACCAATTCGTAGGCTGCTTCGGTACGTTTTTCACGGTCTTCGATTGCAAGCAAATGTTCTGCCATCATTTGCACATTGCGCCCGTATTCGGGCAGGATTAGCTTTTTTGTTGTTGTGTTGTATTGCATATCAATTTTTTAGATAAATACTTCGTGATAAAACGCTTCGCTGATAAATGCCTGCGGCGATAAATTTTATCGTGCAAAGCACATTTATCAATGTTTATCTATTTTTATCGCCGTAGGCTAAACTTCTTGAATAATCTCAACAATCGAAGCTCCATCGTGCAAAGCCTCAATATTGAGTGGAATTAATTTATGTGCCCGTTCGGGCAATGATTTATACAAACCTTGCTCAACATACTCAACACTTACAATCGGCACAATTTTCAAATAACCGCCAAGCACCATAATATTGAATACTTTTGTAGTTCCAAGTTCGGCAGCTTTTGCCGTTGCCGGAATGTGATAAATATTTATATCTTTTCGCGTAGGGAACGATTTCAAACCGTTGCTGTCGTAGAACAAACGTCCGCCCGGTTTTACTGAGCCTTCAAATTTATTGAGCGATTGTTGATTGAGCACAATCACAGTGTCGAATTTCATTACCACCGGCGAATCTATTTGGTCGTCGCTTATCATAACGGTAACGTTGGCGGTTCCACCACGCATTTCGGGTCCGTACGACGGCATCCACACTACTTCTTTTCCTTGCATTACACCGGCATACGCCAAAATTTTACCCATCGATAAAACTCCTTGACCTCCAAAACCGGCTATTAATAATTCTTCTGTTTTCATTGCAGCCCCCCTAAATCCCCCCTCAAGGGGGGACTTAAAGCCCCTCAATCTCCGTGGATTAAAGAGCGATTTGTTATTTTATTTATTTATTTTCTATTTTGTTTTTTATAAAACTGAGAAGTTAAAGATTTGTAGAAATATTTATTACTTCGTCAGCAAGTCCCCCTGAGGGGGATTTAGGGGGCTTGTCTTTATATCCCCCAACGGATAATGCGGAAACATATTTTCCACCATCCACGCATTTGCTTGGCGTGCTGTCATTTTCCAACCTGAATTACAGTTTGCTACAATTTCCACCAAACTCACACCTTTGTTTAATTTTTGATTTTCAAATGCTTGGCGAATTGCTTTTTTGCATTTACGCACATGCGCCGCAGTGTCCACCGCTTGGCGGGTAGCGTAGTACGTTCCGGGCAATTCTGCCACCAAATTGGTAAGCGAAAGCGGGTAACCGTGCATATCGTGATTTCGTCCGTAAGGTGCTGTACTTGAACGCATTCCGATTAACGACGTGGGAGCCATTTGACCGCCGGTCATACCATAAATACCATTATTGATAAAAAATATTGCAATATTTTCGCCTCTATTACAGGTGTGAATGGTTTCGGCAGTTCCAATTGCCGCCAAATCGCCATCGCCTTGATACGAGAATACAAATTTTTCGGGATTTGTGCGTTTTATACCGGTCGCTACGGCGGTTGCACGTCCATGAGCTGCTTGCACCGCATCAATATTCCAAAATTCGTAGGCAATTACCGCACAGCCCACCGGAGCCACGCCGATAGTATCAGCCGTAATTCCCATTTCTTCAATAACTTCCATTATCAAGCGATGCGCCACTCCGTGTCCGCAACCGCCACAATATGAAAATGGGGTATCGGTAAGATTTTTCGTTTTTGAAAAAACTACCTCAGCACCTTGCGCCAACAAGTCTTTTTTATATTGTTCTACGTCTATTTCCATTATTCTATATTAAATAGTTTTTTAAAGTTAATAAATACTTCGGTTGGCGTTGCTATTACACCGCCCATGCGTCCATAATGTTTTACCGGCACTGCGCCTTCTACTGCCAAACGCACGTCTTCAATCATTTGCCCTGCGCTCATTTCTATGGTTAGCATTCCTTTTACTTGTTGTGCAAGTTCTTTTAACCGCTCGCTTGGGAATGGCCACAGCGTAATCGGGCGCAAAATTCCTACTTTTATTCCTTCGGCTCGCGCCAAACGCACCACTTTGCGAGCTATGCGTGCACTAATTCCGTAAGCTATCAATAAATAATCGGCATCTTCGGTTCGAATTTCTTCGTAACGCACTTCATTTGCACGCATTTCGGCATATTTTGCTTGCAATTTTAAGTTTTTTTGTTCCATCACTTCCGATTGCAAATACAGTGATGTTATGTAACGGTGTCCGCGATTTGCAGTTTTACCGGTTGTAATCCAATCATAATCAGGCGTTACACGCGGCAATTGCTCCGAAAGCGTTACTTTTTCCATCATTTGCCCAATAGCGCCATCGGTAAGAAGCATTACCGGATTGGTGTATTTGAACGCGAGGTCGAAACCCAATTTTACAAAATCGTATTGTTCCTGCACGGTGTAAGGCGCAAGCACAATCATATTGTAATCGCCGTGTCCGCCGCCTTTTACCGTTTGGAAATAATCGGCTTGACTTGGTTGAATTGTTCCCAAACCGGGTCCGCCACGAGCTACGTTTACAACTAAACAGGGTAATTCGGCGCCAGCCAAATACGAAATTCCCTCTTGTTTCAAACTCATACCGGGGCTCGACGACGATGTCATTGCTTTTTTGCCGGTACAAGCCGCGCCGTATACCATATTAATAGCCGCTATTTCGCTTTCGGCTTGCAGCACCAACATTCCTGTTCGTTTGTTGTAGGGGTCTTCTGCCGCCAAATATTCTATTATTTCCGATTGAGGGGTAATAGGGTAGCCAAAATAGGCATCTGCACCACAGCGAATAGCCGCTTCGGCTATTGCTTCGTTGCCTTTTAATAATTTTATTTCTTCAGCCATCGTGTTAGTTTTTTGTTGGAACTTTATAAACAGTAATTACTACGTCCGGACACACTAAGGCGCAACTTGCGCAACCTGTGCATTGCTCCGGATTTTTCATGAATGGAAAAGTGTAGCCTTTTCCGTTTACCTGATGCGACATTTCCAACACGTCGAACGCACAAGCATCGACACATAATTCGCAACCTTTGCAGAGTTCAATGCTAAATTCGACAAATCCTTTGATTTTTGCCATGTTTCTTTTTTCTTTATTTATATGTATCGGTGGCAAAAATACTTTTTTTTTCCATATATAAGGTTTTTTTAAATTAAAAATTGAGAAAAAAACTGTATGTTATAACATACAAATATTGCAAATACAGACTATTTGTTTGTTATACAATATAAAATTTACAATTTCAAATTAACCCCTACCCCACAATATTGCGGCAAAACAACCGGTGCAAAACTAAACGGATTTTCCCGCGGTTGCAGTCTAAACATTTTTCGCCACACGGGCAAAAGTTGATACGAAAGTTCGGCAGCAAGTATTCCCACTCCGGCTCCGGTAACCACATCGCTCAACCAATGTTTGTGATTGACCATGCGCATAGTGCCGGTGGTAACTGCCACAGCGTAACCGGAAATGCCAATCCATGGCGAAACATCTTTGTATTCTCGAAACAAAATATGCGCTCCCACAAATGCTGTTGCTGTATGCCCCGACGGAAACGAACGAAAATTTGACTTATCGGGACGTTCAATATTTGTAAAATGTTTTGTGAGTGTTACAGACGTTCCCATTAAAACCACCGCCGTTCCTACAACAAAACTTCGTTCCCAAAATGAATGTTTTGCCCGCACGCCGCACCAATCAAGTCCATAAATAGCAGCGTATGGAGCATACTGAATATAATCGTCGAAATGATAGCTATGACGATTTGTATTAATTTTGGCATCAATGCGGTGGTCAAAATCTTGCAACGCAGGGGTAAATCGAGTAATTACGCCGTAACTTATAAGTGCTGTTGGTACTGCAATGCGCACTATGGTATTGGTTTTACTTGGTTGCACAAATGTTGTATCTTGCTGCGCGCAAAGTTGTTGCACACAAGTAAAAAAACAAAGTATGAGAGTTAGTTTTTTCATTTTTTTTGCATTTTGTCTTGAACCATGATTTTTACAAGATTTATTTGATTTTCAAGATTATTGCACATAGAGTTTTAATAATTTCTTTTTAAATCTTTTTTTGGGAATAATAACAACTTTTCCTCTTTCTAGTATATCTTTTTTATGAATTTCTATTGATTTTATCCATTTCGGATTAAAATCAGTCATCTGAACTCTATCAAGTGGTATTAAATATTTATCTATAACCAAATAAATCGTATCGTGTGGTGGTGGGTTATGGGCCTCTGCGGTTTGAATGAATGCACTTGTCATCAAACTGAATAATACTAATGTAAATAATGTTCTCTTCATTTCGTATCTTGTTAATCGTCAAAATCTTGTAAAAATCATGGTTCAGACAATTTTAACTCAACCTTCCTTTATAATCCCCATACCCAAAATCCCGCACGCACTCAACAGCCCCATTACTTTGAATAATATAAATCGATGGGTGTTTCACGCCATTAAACATCGTAGTTTTTACCATAGTATAGTGCATCATATCTTCAAAAATAATGCTATCGCCTATGTTCAATTTTTCGGGGAAATAATATGCCTCTAAAAAATCGCCTGCCAAACAACTTTGTCCGCCCAAGCGGTAGGCATGCCAACCGTCAACAGGCTCCCGCGAAGCTCCGGTAACAAAGGGACGATAGGGCATTTCCAACGTATCGGGCATGTGTGCTGCGAACGATACATCTAAAATTACAGTTGGTGTTGCACCATATTCTACAATATCAAGTATCGTGGATTTCAAAACACCTGTTTGCCAGCCAATTGCACCGCCCGGCTCTAAAATTATTTGCACATTGTATTTTTCTTTAAATCGTTTCAAAATACGAATCAAATGTTCTACATCGTAGTTTTTTTCAGTTATCAAATGTCCGCCGCCCATATTTACCCACTCAATAGAGTGCAACAAATGCCCGAATTTTTCTTCAAACGATGCCAACACTTTTTCAAGCGTGTATGAATTATTTTCACACAAAGCGTGAAAATGTAAGCCTTTCACATTGTGTGGCAAACCATTGGCAAGTTGCTCCGCCGGAATACCCAAACGAGAATTGGGCGAACAGGGATTGTACAAATCGGTTGTAACTTCGCTAAATCCGGGATTTACTCGCAAACCAATACTAACATTATGTTTCACACACTGACTTTCAAATTGTTTCAACTGCGTAAGCGAATTAAAACTAATATGCGAAGAATTTTCGGCAATTTCTTCAAATTCTTCTTTGCTATATGCCGGTGCATAAGTATGCGCTTTTTTCCCTAAATATTCGTTACAAAGTTTCAGTTCATTGAGCGAACTTGCCGTTGCACCGTTCAAATATTTACGAACGAGCGGAAACGATTTCCACAGCGCATAGCCTTTGAGCGCAAGAATTACCTGCACACCGGCTTGCTGCATCACGTATTGTATTTTTTCGAGATTTTGCTTTAAACACTGTTCTTCTAAGATAAAACAAGCCCCCCTAAATCCCCCCTCAAGGGGGACTTTGGAACTGTGGTTGATATTTAATACTGTATCTTTTATGTTCATAAATCTTCTCTATTGCTTCAGAAAGTCCCCTTAAGGGGGATTTAGGGGGCTACAATTCCAAATCAATATCTTCTTTCACTTCCCACGGCAACCCATATTTCCCAATAACCTCCATAAACGGGTCGGGATTAAATTCTTCTACGTTGAACACTCCTGCCCCACTCCATTTTCCGGTCAAAAACATCATAGCTCCAACCATTGCAGGCACGCCGGTGGTGTACGAAACGCCTTGCGCTCCGGTTTCGTCGTAGGCTGCTTGGTGGCTGCAATTGTTCCAAATGTAGGCGGTTTTTTCTTTGCCGTCTTTTATACCTTTTATGCGGCAACCAATCGAAGTTTCGCCACTATAATTTTCGCCCAAAGTGTCGGGATTTGGCAAGGTTTCTTTTAAAAATTGCAGAGGCACAATTTCCACGCCTTTGTACATAATTGGCACTATGCTTGCCATTCCAATATTCTGAATTACACGCAAATGCGTTAAATATTCCTGTCCGAATGTCATCCAAAAACGGGCTTGTTTTAAGGTTGGGAAATTTTTTACCAATGATTCCAATTCTTCGTGATACATTAAATATGAATCGCGCACGCCAATATTCGGGTAAGTCAGTCGGCGCATAATTTCATGCGGTTTGGTTTCCACCCACTCGCCGTCTTTCCAATATTTACCGTTTTGCGTAATTTCACGAATGTTGATTTCGGGGTTGAAATTTGTTGCAAATGCTTTTCCGTGGTCGCCGCCGTTGCAGTCAACAATATCTAAATAATGTATTTCGTCGAAATAATGTTTTGCCAAATAGGCGGTGTAAATTTGCGATTGTCCGGGGTCGAAACCGCAACCGAGAATTGCCGTCAAACCTCGTTCTTTAAATTTATCGTGATATGCCCATTGCCAGCTGTATTCAAATTTTGCCTCGTCTTTTGGTTCGTAATTGGCTGTGTCTAAATAATGTACACCCGTTTCCAAACAAGCGTCCATTATCAACAAATCTTGATACGGCAAGGCAACATTAATCACTAATTCGGGTTGAAACGATTTGATAAGCACCACAAGTTCGGGCACATTTTCGGCATCGACCTGCGCCGTTTGTATCGTGCGATTTTTTATAGACTGCGCAATTGCATCGCACTTCGATTTGGTGCGGCTTGCCAACATTATTTCCGTAAAAACTTCGGGTACTTGTGCGCATTTGTGCGCCACTACTCTGCCCACGCCACCTGCGCCGATAATCAAAACTTTTGCCATTTTTTTATATTTTTTTAGTTTTAAATCAATCCGGTTATTTCTTTTATTTGTTGTATTTCCTGTTTAGAAATAGTTTCTTGTTCGCTTTTGTCGTAAATAGTTAGCAGGTAAATGTCTGCATTTTCCCAATCTACCAAAATTTGATAAGTAATGATTCTTGCACCGCCGCTTTTACCTTTGTTTTTGGAAGTAATTGCCATACGCACTTTTCGGGTATTATCTCCCAAATCATCGCCCATTGCGGGATTGTCTCGCAAATCTTTGATAAAACCGGCTAAATCACTTTTTAATGAACGATATTTCTTAAACAATCGTTTGAATTTTCGTTCAAAATATTCTGTAGTTGAAATATTATAGTTCATTCAAAAATTCTTCTATTGATTTTTTTCTTTTTTTTCCGTCTATCATCAACTTTACATCACGAAAAGCCGCTTCAAGGTCGCTCAACAATTCTTTTTTTGATATTGTTTCCTCCTCATCGGACATTTCCATATCTGCCCACGCACCAAAAGAAGGGTCGGGCGAAGTTGATTTTTTCACGGTTTCTTTGCCTGTATAGATTTCTACCACAGGGAAAACATTAATTTCCAATGCCGTACCTATATACTTGTCGGGTATAGGAAAAGTAATCGTATTGCTATCGGGTGTGTAAACTGTACGTAACATAATTTCTAATAAATATAAATACAAAAATACTATAAATTTTCCTAAAAACAAGTACGGGCGAAATAAAAAAAGCAACGATTTCAACAATCATTGCTTTTTTGTTTTTTTAGGCAAAGCCTATTTTGATAAATCCGACCTATGCAAGAATAACATTCGCATCAATACGTAAGTTTTTGTGCATTTTACGAGCAATTTTCAGTGTAGGCTCTGATTTTCCGGCAAGAAATTCACTTACTCGCGGTGTACTTATTCCCAATAGTTCGGCTAATGATTTTTGCGATAAATTCATTTCGTGCATACGTGTTTTCAAAACATCGTGTAAAACAGGCTGCCCAATAGCATAATGTTCTTTTTCATACGCCACAACCAAATCGGTAAGAAAATCCAATTCAATATAATTCTTATCGGTCGAAGGAGTTGTGTCGTCAACAATTTCTACCAATTCATCAATACGCGCCATTATTGCTTCGTATTCTGTGTTATTGACTATTAGTTTCATAGCAGTTTTATTTTAAATCTTTGAACAATCTTTTATTTTATCATATTCCGAATGAGTACCTATAAAGCGAATGTAAACGATTTTTGGTCCAAACAAAATTAAGGCAATTATGCGGTACGAATTACCTCGTATATTGAATACATATCGCTTTCCGCCAACATTATCTACACTGTTAAATGTCTGTTTTACATCGGCAAAACAATTCCATTGACTTTGTTCTGTTTTAATATACCATTCGTCCAATGCTAATTGTGCACTTGGATTGAGTACCGTATATTGACTGATTGCTTTATAGGTGATTATTCTCATAATGAGTACAAAGATAATTGTTTTGTTTTGAATTTCAAAACAAAAATTTCAAAAAATAAAATAATGATTGCAAAATACCTCTATGTATAAAACAAAAAAGCAACGATTTCAACAATCATTGCTTTTTTTGTTTTTTTAGGCAAAGCCTCATTTGATAAGTCCGGTTAAGGCAGGAACCTTAAACTAACAGAGCTTTTTTATTGCTATAATCAAATATTGATTATTTTTGAACTTTCACATCAATTTTGATAAAATTGCCTGTTCCGGCACCTGCGTTAATTTCCGTAACTTTAAGAATACCTGCTTTACCGGCTGCTGTTTTGAATGCAACAACTTGGTTTGTAGATAAATTGTAAATACGACCATCATTAGCACCAACAGTACCATTAGTAGAAGGAGTACCATTGTCAAATGCAGTTTGGAGTGCAGCAGCAGTTGTTACATCAGCAAAAGCAACTGAAGTTGTTGCAAATTGAGTTGCATTACGAACACTCCATGTTGGAAGGTCAGGATATGCTGTTGTTAAAGCATCTGCAGGGCAACCAAAAGATGCATTTGCTGTAGCTCCATAGAAGTACAAAATATCAATTGCACTCGCATTAGCTTTTGCACCTGCTTGAGTGTAAGTTGCTCCTGTAGCTGTTGCTAAAGCACATGCTTGAACTCCTGATACAAGCGGAGCATACAATAATCTTGCTGAAAATGAAGATATGTCGCTATAGGTATCTCCAGCAGTTACAGTAATAGTTGCTTTTTTAGAATCTGTTTCTCCGTTTTTGTCAATAGCTGTAATTGTAACAGTGAATGTGCCTACAGTATTAAACGTACGGTCAAATGTAAATGAATAACTACCGTAGCCGTTGCACAACCGTGCAAAATTTTGTTTAAATAGCAAAAATACACTTCAAATAAGCCTTTTTATTGAGGCTTATTTTTTTATTGAGATAATTGCA
>WQTX01000074.1 GCA_009786075.1 Bacteroidota bacterium
TTTCTCAATCGCCCCCCACAGCGCATCAGCAGTTTTGTCCCACGAGAATTTTTGCAATTGAATTTTCGCATTTTCTTGCAAACGCTCATACGTTTTAGGATTATTTGCAATTTCTTTCATAGCCTCAGCAATAGAATTAACATCTTCGGGATTAACCAATAATGCCGCTTCGCCGCCAACTTCGGGCATTGAAGTAGTGTTCGATGTTATGACAGGTACATTGCAGGCAAATGCCTCTACGATTGGAATTCCAAAACCCTCAAACAAAGGTACATATACAAGCGCAAAGGCTGCGCCGAGCAATTCCGCTAATTCTTTGTTCGATACTCGTCCGGTAAAAACAATATCGTTATGCGCTGTGCTTTTTTCGTACACCGCACGAATTGTTTGCGCCATAAACATTGCTTCGCCTACAATTACTAATTTCATTGGCGAAGTGCTTTGTTGTTTAAATTGTTCAAAGGCTAATAAAAGCCGTTCAATATTTTTGCGAGGGTGCAGCGAACCAACGTACACAAAATAATTTTCGCCGGAAGTGTATTTTTGTTTTATCACATTTTTATCGTACAAGCCCAAAGATTTAAATTCGCTGCTTACGCCATTGTACACCACATCAATTTTATTTTCGTCAATGCCGTACATTTGGGCAATATCGAGTTTCGAGAATGTAGAAACCGTTGCAATGCGTGTTGCCGCTCGTGCGTATTGCGGGAAAAATTTACGATAATACCAGCGCACCAAAGGCGTAAGATGCTGCGGATTGTGTTCAAAATTGAGGTCGTGAATTACATTTACCACCGGAATTTTACAATTTAAAGGAATATAGCCGTCGGTAGAAACAAACACATCGGCTTTCAACGATTTAAGCACACGAGGCACTTGCACATGAAACCAAAACCACCATAAAAACGGGTGCCGTGATTGAAAGGGCACAATAATGGGCACAACATTGGGCGCAAACACATAACTTTTGTCATACATGCGGTCGAAAAGCAAATAAAAGGTGTGTTCGGGGTGGTTTTCGCACAATCGTTTAACCGTTTCGTAGGTAAAACGACCAATTCCTTCCAATTTGTTTTTGATTAGTAAGCGGGTGTTTATTGCAATAACAAGCCCCCTCCCAGCCTCCCCCTCAGGGGGGAGGGGCAAGGACTGTGGTTTATCATTCAATATCGTATCGTTTTTATTCATATCTTCTCAATAGCTTCAGCAAGTCCCCCCTGAGGGGGGATTTAGGGGGCTTTAAAGAAATCCCAATTTTAATTTTGCCTCATCGCTCATACAATCCTGATTCCATTCCGGCTCAAACACAATCTTTACAAATACTTGTTCGATACCTTCAATCAATTTTAAGCGAGTTTCTATTTCATACACAATAATTTCCGCCATAGGGCAGGTGGGCGAAGTAAAGGTCATTTCAATGGAAACTTCGGGCAGTTTGTCAATATTTATATTGTAAATTAAGCCCAAATCATAAATATTTGCCGGAATTTCGGGGTCGTAAATATTTTTGAGGGTTTCTACAATTTGGTCGTATATGGGGGAATTGCTCATCTGTTTATTTTTTGATATTCAATAGATATTCGTTGATATTCAATTGATAAATGCTTCGCGATAAAACGCTTTGCTGATAAATGCCTTCGGCGATAAATTTTATCGTGCGTAGCACATTTATCAGCGTAGCGTTTTATCAATATTTATCAATGTTGTTGTTTATATTGAAACGCAGTTGCATATAATTTCATCTGTTTTATCATAGCCACAAGTCCATTGGAGCGAGTGGGCGAGAGGTTTTCTTTTAAACCTATTTTTTCAATACAATATAAATCGGTATTCAAAATATCGGCAGGGGTTTGATTTGAAAAAATACGAACGAGCAGGGCAATAATTCCTTTGGTAATTACGGCATCGCTGTCGGCGGTAAAAATTACTTTGCCGTCTTGCAATTCGGCAAAAAGCCACACTTTTGATTGACAGCCTTTTATGGTGTTTTGTTCGGTTTTGTGTTCGGGTGCAATGTGCGGCAATTCCTTAGCTAAATCAATGATATATTGGTATTTATCGAGCCAATCGTCGAAAATCGAAAATTCCTCGATTATTGCATCTTGTATTTCGTTTGTAGTCATAGAGTTCCTAAAAATTTTACGCAAAAGTAAAAAATTATAAGATTGGTGCAGTTGTTTTTTTTGAATTTTTTCGGAATGGTATTTTTCTTGCACAAATTAGATTTTTGTTAATTTGTATTGCTTTTTCCTTATTTTTGTGGTTGAGGTAAAACGTCTGCGGCAAACCCGCCCCAACAAAATGGACAAAATAAACAAAGAACATATTAAACAGGCGGTATATGATATTGTATGCCTTATACCTCGTGGGCGAGCTACGAGTTATGGGGCTATTGCCAAAGCAGCCGGTTTTCCCAATGTATCGAGAATGGTAGGGAAAATAATGAGCCAATGCGATTCTGCCGCTACTTGCATACCGGCGCACCGTGTTGTGAACAGTCAAGGATTGTTGTCGGGGAGTCAGGCTTTCGGCAATTCCGGCGAAATGCAAAAGTTATTGGAATCGGAAGGAGTAACCATAGTCAACAATAAGATAAAAAACTGGAAACGAGTGTTTTGGAATCCGTTAGATGAGATATGTTGAACATATTCGTAGCCGGAACAAAAAAGAGAACTATTTTTTTCATAGATACGCATAAAAAAGTGTTAATAAATTACATAAAAAAGTGTTAATAAATTAAAAATGTTTTCAATAAAAAAATAGCATTTCTTTTGTAAAAAAATACGATATTTGCATTTTAGAATATTGTTGCGATTCTTTATACAATTTCATGACAAAGAAAAAAGACCTTGTAATAATCGGCGGACCAAACGGGTCGGGCAAAACTACCTTTACCCGTAGTTTTTTAGACAAACACCCCATGCCTTGCTTAAATGCCGACGATATTGCAAAGGAACTGAATCCTGATGATATGAGCAGTGTGAGTATTAGTGCCGGGAAAATATTTTTTACCAATCTTCAAAAATATAAAGAAGAAGGCAGGAGTTTTTTGATAGAAAGTACGCTTTCGGGGGCGTATTTGAATAAATTGATACCCGAATTTAAAGCTGAAGGCTACGATGTAATGATGGTGTATGTGTTTTTGTATTCGCCGGTGGTGTGCATTGAGCGCATCAAAGAACGGGTGCTCAAAGGCGGACATCATGTGCCCGATAAAGATGTAAAACGCCGCTATTATCGCAGTAAAGAAAATTTTTGGAATACCTACAAAAATTTATGCGACAAGTGGTTTTTGATGTATAATTCCGAAAATAAATTTATAGAGGTTGCGTTTGGTATGAGAGAGCAATTTTCAATAAAAGACAAAGAATATTTTCACAAATTTATAGAACAATTTTAAAAATAAGAGTGTGGTTATGGAAGTTAAACAATTTGCAGATTTGAATTTGTATTTAAAAGGATTTGAAATAGAATCGATTGGAAATCAAGCAGTGCGCAAAGCGCAGGAAGAAAGCCGTGAAAAAGGCATTCCATTGGTATATTCCGTTGACGGGAAAATTTATTACGAACTCGCCGACGGAACAGTTACTTCTAATAGCCCGTTTAAGAATGATAAAGGGTGAAAAATAGTGATTAGTGGTTAGTTATTAGTTGAAAAAACTTTACATTTTTTCTTTGTTTTTTTGTTTCCACCGGTTAATTGCCTCGTAGGTGGGGATTAACTGTAAAATCCGGTCGTACACGCGGTTTGCTTCGGCGTAGTTTTTATTGTTTTCGTAACTTTTCGCCAAAAAAAGCAGGGTATTTACATAGTACCAATTGCATGCAGTGTTCATTTTTTGTTGTTCAAACAAGTTGAGCGATTTTTTGTAATACGCAATGGCATCGTTGAAATTGCCGCCCAAAAATTCTCGGTAACCATATTCCAAATTACCATATTCCGCCCACACGTAGGGCGATTGCGGATTCTTTCCGGCAGCAGTTTTTATTATTGAAAAACTTTTTGGCAAATAATATACGGCAGTAAACGGGTTGTTGATAGCATTATATGAATTGAGCGTTGCCCGGAATGCCATGCAATGTGGTGCGTAGGCAGGTACTTTTTCGAGCGCATCTAAATCCTTGCTCATGCCGTCCATTTGTTGCGAAATTTCTTTGCTATTGCCTTTGTTGAAAAGCAGTTGCGCTATATAAAAATGCCGTACCAACATGCGCGTAAACAGCAAATCGTGCGAATAATTTTTGCTCAATTCTTTGGAAATTTCATCGACAAACACGCCCCAATTTTTTACATCTTGATTGATATATGATTTAGTAAGTTTGCAATCAATAGAACCGTTTTGTGCTTGTAGTTGACTTACAGGCAGCAATATAATGCAACAAAATATGAGTGTTTTGAAAATTTTCATGGAACAAAGGTAAATAATATTTTGACATTACTCTACCACAACCCACTCGCCGCTTTTGGTATCGGTAGTACGAGAAAGTTTGCCGTCTTTTTTTAATTGTCGGATATTTTTTTCAACGCCGGAAAGACTTAGATTGATTGTTCTTGCAATTTCGGGAACAGAAATTTTTGGGTTTCCAATTATTAATTCTAAAATTATTCCCTTACTTTCTTCAATTATTCCCCCACTTTCTACCCTACCTATTACCACACTTTCATCAAAAGGAAGTTGAACATACATCGTATTGTCGGTAAACTTAAAAATATCTCGGCTGTAAATTTGCATTATTCCACGAATACCAAAGCCCAAAGCTTCGACAAGTTCCAAATCTTTGAGTATACGCATAAGTTCGGGATTGCGCAATGCGGAAACGCCTTCAAAAAAATCCTCAACGCTCAACTGCGGCACTAAACCACCGTAGGAACGCACCGCAAAACGATTTTGGAAAACTTCGCAAATCGGCAACATTCCATACGAATAATCGTTGTGTGCAAAGGCATTTATCACAATTTCGCGCAGACACTTGGCATCAACCAAACGTTTGTCGATGCGATGGGCTGCGCCTGTGAGTGTCGAGCGGGTTATATTTTCAATTTCGTATCTGTCCAAAACACGCTGAATGGCGGTTATCAAACAGCAATTTCCATATTCAATGGCTTTTTCGAGCAACTCGAAACGCTCGCCTGCATCGTTAAAACGGGCAAAACGCACCGAAAGTCGGTTATTATCAGCCATCATATAAGCCAAATAATTGTATTTTCCGTCTTTTGTCAGAAAATTTAAAGTTTTGGCAAAAGTGTTGTCGTTCAAAGCCTTATTGTAACGGCGATAGTGAATAAACAAGTCGGCAAAAGTCAATTCTTGTTCGGGGGCTTCTATGTGTATCAGCGACTTTGGAAACGATTTTGTTTGAAAAGCGTGTATCATATTTTGCGTCATTGGTTGCGCCGAATTACCGACACGAATAAATGCGCCTGCCTCCGAAAGTCCTTTATTTTTAATACAATAGGGTTTTTCCGTTCCCTCTTTTACGGTAATTTTTACAACATTTTTGTTTTCGAGTTTTTCGGTAGAAATAGCAATAAACGACATAGGACTTGGCGAAATACCAAAAAGCAAACGGTCTTTTACCTGTAATTGGGTTTTGTCCATATCGGCAACGCCAACAACCGCACCGTCTTTATCTCTAATACCAATATAAATGTAACCGCCGTTTGCATTGAGAAACGCAACAGCCTCTTTTTCGAGTGTTTCGTTCAGTTTTTCCTTGTATTCGATATTCTCGTTTTCAGGGTCAGATGTATCTATATTTTGAGTTTCAAGCATATTGACGTTTTTTTTGAACTGCAAAATTACAATTTTTTTTACAGAAAAAAACATTAAAAAAAACGATAAACCATTTTCAGATTTACCGTTTTCGATTATTACATTACTATTTTTTTACTCTTTTACAATCCCTTATTGCCAGCCTGTCCATCTGCGCCACCGCTAGCTTTTGCGCCGCCGTTACCGCCGTTACCTCCGCTTATACCAAGTCCATTGGTTATTACAGTTGTGCCATTGTTGGTAAAGCTACCTCTGTTGCCACCGTTACCGCCTTTGCCGCCGTCTCCTCCTTTGTTACCAATTGCACCAACTGAACTCTTGGCACCTCCTTGACCGCCATTGCCACCACGACCTCCGCCAATATCTGCGCCTCCGCCATTGCCAATGGCATATACTATTCCTCCGGATATTGTAAATGAGCCACCATTACCGCCAGAACCACCGGCACCACCATTACCGCCGGAAGCATTAACTTCTTGGCAACTAGCACCAGTACTACCATTGCCGCCACGTCCGCCACCAATTCCTGCGGCTCCATCGCCACCTTCTGCTGTTACTGTTCCGCTGTGAATAATGATTGTTCCACCATCGCCACCATTGTTTCCTTTGTTACCGGTACCTTTGCAGTTGTCTTTGTCGGCAACAGGAGCTCCGTTGCTGCCACGTCCGCCACCAATTCCGGCACCGCCACTACCACCTACAGTTGTTAAATTGCCCTTGCCGTCTATAATAAGCGTTGTGCCATTTGGTACTTGTATGCCTGCACAATTTGCTCCGGCTTTAAGAATATTATTTCCCTCAATCGTAAGTTTTAGATTTGCGCCACTATTAAGCAGTATAGGAGATTGGTCGGTTGCAAGTCCTGTGATAGAAACATTGTATAAAGTAATATCTGCCATACCGTTTACTACAATACGTTTACCATCGTTTACCGAACCGGTAATAACAATATTTGCACCGTCGTTTACAGTAAGTATGTTAGTGTTAGTACTAAAAGTAGCATTCCCGCTACCATTTGTCCATCTTCCCGATGTCAAATCAAATGTACCTGTACTTGTTACTGTTATGGCGCGTGTTTCTGTTTTTCCACAAAGCTTACAAGTTCTCGATTCTTCTCCCTCGGTTTCAAACGTAGGAGCTGTTATTACAGTCCAAGCACCCCAATCGTGTTGACACTCATCTCTATCAGGAAGTTGAGCAAGACTTACATTAGGAATTTCTAATAATGCACCCGATGCTGTTTTTCCAAAAGGACTACCTCTTTCTGGCTCATAATCTATTTCCCAATATTGTGTCGGACGTGCGCAGAATGCTGTATACGTTTCAACAATGCGAGTTTTTGCTCTGTCTGTTATCACAACAAAATAAACATCGGCAGTGGAAAACAACGACCAACGATACATTCCTGCCGGCTCGCCATTATTCCCGAGCACATAGGATTCTTCTTTGGTTACAGTACTTGTTTTTGCACGCGAAGTTTCATAGGTATTGGAAAATGAACGGACATTTGAGGTTGCTGTACCTTCAGAGCCACCCCATGAATGTTTATATGAAGCTTCGAATTTGGTTGCAACTTTTACTTTTGCAGAGAGACTTGGCACTGAAGTTCCTACTTCTGCCTCCGTCGCTATGCCATACGCAACCCCCAAGTCATTACCATAAGTAGTAGAATGACTCGTGGCAATACTATACGTTTTGGCATCTGTAACGGATTCTTTTATTGATTCTTGGGTAACATCACTTTGTGAATACTTTAATGTTAAACTTGTTACTCCGTTATAGTAAACAGCTGAACGATAAGCAAGTGGCATACTTTTGACATGCCCCAACACAAAGAAATAATAATTGAACTCATCGTCATAATCGGTAAATACCAAATTGTCTAATTCCCCACTTTTAAGATTTGAACTCTCAACATAAGGAACGGTTTCATACCTCTGTGTGCTTTCTGCGTTAGTACTTGTTTTGTCATCAGTAGTTTTGTTTGGCTCGTTTTTTTTACAAGCGTTAAACACTACACTTGTCAAGCCTAAGGCTATGAGCAAGCAAATTTTTAAGAAATTGATTTTTGTCATAATGATAAAATTTTAAAAGTGAATATTTATTTGTGTTAATTATTTTTCGATTTATTCCAATAAAATAGCGGATTTACAATCCGCTATCGAGGTATTAGGAAACCCTATGCACAAACAAGTAAATCCGCATTTCTGCGAACGTCCACTTATTCCTGTGCATCTGAAAGTTCCTAATTTTCGATAGTCAAGAATTAAAAGCTAAAACGCTTTTTTTATCAATAAGTATCATAAAGTGCTTGTTAGCACTGTTTTTATATCATTCTGTAATTTTTAAATTATTTCTATTCCTGTTTTTTTAATTTCTTCTATAAAAGGGTCGCTTTCTTCAAAGTAGTCGGTTGGGTAGGTTATTGGTTCAATCATCATATATGGGTCTTTTATGTTAATACCCGAAAAACGCTTTCTATCCAAAAAACCAACACCCGAAAAATCATCAGCAACTAGTGCCACATCAATGTCCGACCACTCGTGTTGCGTTCCTTTGGCAAACGAACCGAACAATATTACTTTGCGTAGATTAACGCCTCGGCTGTTAATCTCTTTCGCATAGTTTTGCACCGTATTTATTGCAGCATTTTGAGTAAGCATAGTCTTTTCTTTTACGCTAAATATTCTAAACACAAAAGTAACACTTTTTTAGGATTTGTTTCTTAAAAATGAAAAAAATATACCTTATAATTAATAATTAAAATCGTACTTTTGCGAAAATTAATTCCAACATGAGAACATTATTTGCATTTATTGTAAAATATCACGTGGTGTTGCTATTCGTGGTGTTGCAAGTTTTGTGCGTGGTGCTTATAGTACGCCATAATGAGCCACAGCGGAATAATTTTGTTTCGTCGAGTAATGCGGTATTTGCCCGTGTTTTTTCGGTCAATCAGGCGGTTTCGCAGTATTTTGGTTTGGTGCAGATAAACAATGATTTGGCGGAGCAAAATGCCGAGTTACTCAAAAATCAACTGTATTCGAAAATCGACCGCAGTATAGAGTCGCACAACGAACCTTTGCCTGCGGAAATTTCCAACAATTTAGACCAGGAATACGAGTATATTGTGGCAAAAGTCATAAATAATTCCACCAACAAACCCAATAATTACCTGACGCTTAACAAAGGCTGGCGACAAGGGATTGCGCCCGATATGGCGGTAATTTCGGCAAACGGCATTGTGGGAATTGTTACCAATGTTTCGCAAAATTTTTCAACCGTCATGTCGGTGTTGCATGCTCGCTACCGCGTGAGTGCTAAGTTTAAGAATAGTAATTATTTTGGTTCGTTGTATTGGCAGGGCAAAAATTATCAAACCGCTTCGCTTACCGAAATTCCTTTTCACGTGAAATTCGAGGTTGGCGATACGCTGGTAACCAACGAATTTTCAAATATTTACCCGGGCAATATTATGATTGGCACTATAAAATCGTTCAACACCACCGATAACGACAATTTTTACGGCATTACCGTACAATTGGCTACCGATTTCAAGAATTTGGAATATGTGTATGTGGTGAATAATTTGTTTAAGAAGGAACGGGAGAACTTGGAGAAGTTGAATAATTAATATGCCAATGTGTCAATACGACAATGTGCTAATACGACAATGTGCCAATACGACAATGTGTCAATACGACAATGTGTCAATACGACAATGTCTAATTAGCAAATTAAACAATTAATACATTTATTATCACATTGTCTCATTGGCATATTATCACATTGGCACATTTGTTACTGTTTCACAATTTTTACCCGTTTGCCGTTTACTTGTACAAAATATATGCCGTTTGGCAGGTGGGAAATGTCGATTGTATTGTCAGGGCGAACACATAGGTTCGCCCCTACCGTGCGACCGGCGTAATCGAAAATTTCTACCGCATTGTTCATTATTAATTGCGGTGCATTGAGCTTGTCGAAATGTTCATTGTTCATTGTGATTGTCAATTGTCCGGTTGTTGGGTTCGGGTATATTTTCAATACATCGGCAGCAATGTTGTCTATAGCGGTTTTTGTACTAACCGTTACCACGCATTGTGCGGTTTTGTTGCCATCTTCGGTGGTTACGGTAATTGTTGCTGTGCCTGCTGAATTGGCTGTAATTAAACCATTTACAACGGTGGCAACGCTTGCGTTATCGCTTGCCCATGTTACGGTTCTGTTGGTGGCATAGCTTGGTGCAATTGTGTGTGTCAATTGTTCGGTTTCGTCAATTACAAGCGCAAGGGTGGTTATGTTGAGCGTTACGCCGGTAACTGCAACGGTTGGCGGCGTTAAGCCTAAGGCTCTGGCTATTTCCGGAAAATAGAAGTTTTTTGCTATTCTGTTAAACAAACCGAATAATTCTCCATTGCCCATAACTGCCCCATTATCCCACCAAAAACATTTCATGCCTTTGCTTTCGGCATATTTCACGTAATAATCTGTCCAATCGGCTCGTATTGCCTCATTATTTTTATCGATTGCGCCAAATTCGCCTATAATAACGGGAACACCGTTGTTTACGAATTTATTGAAATAATTATTAATTGGGTAGGTAATGGGCGATGTATCGCTAACTTTGGAGCGACTCCATGTGCTTACTGCTCCGTCTCCCCTATTGAGAGCAAAATTATAGGGCGAATAATTGTGAAACGATACTATTAATTTATTCGGCACCACATCGGTGGGGAGTTCTAAGGCGTTCATTGCTTTGGCATCGGGCGAAGCTCCGTAGGCATTTATAAGCAAAATTCGTGTGCCGTTGTTGCCGCCGCTTGCCCGCACCACATCAACAAACACCTGATGATGTTCGTTCAACACACTGTGTTCTTCGGCGGTGCCGCCACTCCATTCTGCTGCGCTTCCCTTGGTTCTCGGTTCGTTCAATCCCTCAAAAACCAATTTTCCGTCGTAGTCTTTGAAATTATCGGCAATCTGTTCCCATATTTTCCGGAACGCAACAAGCGATTGCGCTTTTTTAGCATCGGTAAACTTAAATATATTTTCATCGTGATGAGTGTTCAAAACAATGTACATGTCATTTTCAACCGCATAATCAACTACTTCGGTAACTCGCGCCATCCAATCGGTGCGGATAATATAATTTTCGTTGGCAACTTTACTCCACGAAACGGGAATTCGTATTGCATTGAAACCGGCATCTTTAAGCGCAGTTATCATAGCTTTGGTGGTAACCGGATTGCCCCACGATTTTTCGTGCCACGCAGGCGTTTCGTTGTATTGATTGGAATTCCAATCCGAAGTGGCATCGAGCGTGTTGCCCAAATTCCAACCGATTGTTACGTTTTCTACCCATTCGGTGGCGGTCATGCTAATTTGAGCATTGGCAGTAAATGTTGTGAGCAACAAAATAGCGCACAGTAGAGACGTGGCGCGCCGCGTCTGTACAAAGAATTTTTGGAATTGTTTCATGGTTTATTGTTTTTGGTTAAAAAATATGTAGGTGCAAAGATAAGAAAATATGCCAATTAAACAATATGCCAATGCGACAATGTGCCAATGTGCCAATGCGACAATGCGACAATGTGCCAATGTGCCAATGCGACAATGTGCCAATGTCTAATTAACAAATTAAACAATTAATACATTTTATTGTCTCATTGGCATATTATCACATTGGCATATTGTCTCATTGGCATATTATCACATTGGCATATTATCAACATTGGCATATTATCACATTAATTCTGCGCCAAAGCAAGTCCCGCAATACTTATGCGCACATTCGGCACTTGATTGAGAATTGCATCGGCACACGAAATTGTGGTTGCACCGGTTGTTATCACATCGTCGAGCAGCAGAATGTGTTTGTTTTGTAAAAGGTGCGGATTGGTAACGGTAAAAATATTGGCAACGTTTTGCTTGCGTTCTTCTTTGTTTTTCTTGGTTTGCGTTTCGGTGTTCACACTGCGTTCTACGGCGGTGGCGCATAGTGGCAAAGAGGTAATGTTTGCAATTCCTTGTGCTAAAATTTTACTTTGATTATAGCCTCGTGTGCGTTCTCGTTTGGCATGTAAAGGAATGGGCACTATGCAATCAATGCCGGTCATAAAATCTGTTGCTTGCAGTTGTCGGGCAAAAAGTTCGCCAAGAAAAATTCCCACATTTTTATTGCCTTTGTATTTAAGCACATGAAGCAAGTTGGCGTATTTATTCTTTTTGGTATAATAAAAAAATGCCGCCGCTTGCTCGTAAGGAATTTGCCCTACGAGCATTTGTTCGAGTGCACTGTGTTCACTATTGTGCAAATGCACACGGGGTATGTCAATAAGGCATGAAGTGCACAAAAATCGTTCGCTATAACGCAATGAATTGCCACAAGCAAGGCAATTATTGGGAAAAATGAGTTGAAAACTATCGAGGAAATAGTTGGTAATTGAATGGAAATGTTTGAGGAGTTTGTTTGGATTTTTCACAACAAATCGATTTACGTCATTCCTGCGTAGGCAGGAATCTCCTCAAAAAAGATATGAGATTTCTGCCTTCGCAGGAATGACGGGTAAGAGTTAACTTTTCCCTAAAACCTCCATATACCGCGCAATATATTTCCCCAAAATATCAAATTCAATATTCACAACAGTATCTTTTTTGATTTCGTGGAAATTGGTGTGTTCAAATGTGTAGGGAATAATTGCCACTTGAAACGAATTGAGTTGTGAATTTACCACCGTGAGACTTACGCCGTTAACGGTTACCGAGCCTTTTTCTACGGTAAAATAATCTTTTTGCGCAGGTTCGTATTCAAAGGTAAAATACCAGCTGCCGTCGGCTTCTTCCACACGGGTGCAGCGGGCGGTTTGGTCAACGTGCCCTTGCACAATATGTCCGTCGAGTCTGCCGTTCATGAGCATACTGCGTTCTACGTTTACTTTGCTGCCTACTTGCAACAAACCCAAATTCGATTTACGCAAAGTTTCTTGAATAGCCGTAACGGTGTATGTGTCGGCTGTTTTGCTTACCACGGTTAAGCATACGCCATTGTGCGCCACGCTTTGGTCTATTTGCAATTCGTTCACAAAACTGCACGAAAGCGTAAAGTGTACATTTTCTTTATCGTGTTCTATGCGCACTACTTGCGCACATTCTTCTACTATTCCTGAAAACATTGGTTGTTTAGTTTTAAAATTTTTTTATGAGTTCCAATCCTAATTTTTGTTTTTTTACAGTTGTTGCCATAATTATAGGATTTTGTAATTTACCATTGTGCAAATATACATTATTTTAAAACGAAAATCAATGCTGTTATTGTATCAAAAGCGATTTCCGTACCGTTTGCCCACCCTGCGTAATATGACACTCATACCGTCCGGGGGCAAACTGCGCCACATTGAGTGTAATTTCGTTGAAGCCTACCAAAGCAGCAACTTGTGCAGAAAAACTTACATTGCCCAACATATTGTACAGCGTAATTGTTACCGGAGTTTCGTCGATACTTGCAAATTTTATATGCACCACATCGTTTGCAGGCACCGGAGCAAGGCTATGTACGGTAAATTTCTTGGCAAAATCTTTTGTAAACCATGTTGAAAACAACGGCTCGCCTTGCGGATTTTCTAAAATGTGTGCTTGCACGGTAATGTATGCAAAATTCTCTAAACTACCTTGCGTTACGCGTACCTGCCGGTATTTGAGCGTGTCGCCGGGTGCGAGTGGTTCAAGCCTTCCGTTCCACATTTCGGCAAATGGAGTCATAGTGTTTTGTTGAAATATAAAATTGATATAGCGCACAGGCACATTGCCGGTGTTCACTACGTGAATTGTGGCTTCCGTGCCGTAGAAATTTTCACTCAATGTGCAATCAACTATTTTCAATCTATGATGGGCAGCTTGCAGGGGAATAATTTGTTCTACCACATCGGTGCAACCGTATGACGAATGGGCAACTAACTGCACGTGCGTATTGGCAGTATCGGCAAATGTGCGGGAAAATGGCGTTTGATTGTTGATTTCATACACCTCGTTTTCGGCAAAAGTCCATGTAAAATTCGTTGCGTCGGTCGAAGTGTTGGTGTACAATATGGGCAATGTTGCAACGCCCGTTTCCGGTGTATGTGTAAACGAAGCTTTCGGAGCCGCTTCTATCTCAATTGCCGAACGAACGCTGTCGATGCAGTTATTTTCTGTTTTTACTGTCAACATTACATCATAAGTTCCCACTTCGGCAAATTTCAGTGTAGGATTTTCCTCATTGTACAACACGTTGTTTATGAGCCATTGGCGTTCTGCTATTTCATCGCCATTGCCGGTGCTGCGGTCGGTCATGGTAATTTGGGCATTGGTACACGAAAACACGCTATCGACAATTGCCCGCGGCAAAGGAGCGAGTATAATCGGTTTTTCCCACGAAAGTTCGCAGCCGTTCATGGTGCGCACCACGTATCGCACGTGGCTTGTTGTGTTCATTGTGATTGAAAATACCGCATTGTTGCTCACTGCTTGATTGTTGATAAACCATGTGCGTGAAACGGCATTATTAATAGCAGTATATAACGTGCGGTCGAAAAAGAATACCGGATTTCGCTCGCAATTGGCTGAATACGAAATATTTAATTCAGGAGTACTGCGTACCATAAGATTGTTTTGCGCAGTGTTTTTACAACCTTTGTCGCTCGTAACTTCGAGTGCAACAGGAATTTCGCCGGAAGTTGTAAATGTTTTTCTCAGCGATTGTGCTATAATTATTTCACCGGGCAACTGCCATTCGTATCTGTTAATTGTGCCTTGCGATATGCTTACCTGCGGATGCAGGGTGGTTTCAATGTTCTGGCACACCATAAGCGGCGAAAAATTCACATTCGGCGTAGGATTAATAGCAACCATTTTTTGCAGCGTAGCACTGCAACCCAAATTAGTCGTAACTTTCAGTCGCACAAGCTGTTCGCCGGCGGCGGCAAATGTATGTTCGCGTGTCAATCCGTCAAAAGTTTCGCCGCCGATTGTCCATTCGCCCCGCACAATGTGCGACCCGTCGGTGTTGGTAGAATTTTGCCGCAAGGTTGTTATTTGTTTTTCGCAGGCATTTTCTATGGTAAAATTTACTTGTGGCGCTGTGCCTGTGGCTTTTATAGTTATCGAAATAGTTTTGTGAGCCACGCAATTGTTTGCATTTGTTGCTTTCAGCCAATATTCCCCCGGTGTATTTACTTGCAAACGAGCAGTTGTGGCTCCGGTGTTCCATTGATAACTCACAATATTTGCAGTATTACCGCTTACGAGTTCCAAAAAATTGCCTTTGCACAGTTCGGTTTCAGTGCCCAAACTTGCTTCTACGGGGAAATTATCTACATCGACACGAATAGTTGCCGAACGGGCTGTGTTGCCAAACTTGTCTTTAACCTCAACCCAATAATTGCCTGCGGTTTGTATTTTTATACTTTGTGTAGTTTCGCCGGTACTCCATGTGTAGGTGTAATCGCCTGCAATGCCGCAATCCCATGTAAAACTTTCGCCTGCGCACAAAAGCGTATCGCGCATTTGTTTGATTTCTGGTTTTGAAAAAACAATAGTATCATAATATTCCCAACCCCAATTGTCGATAACTTTCACGGAATATGTTCCCGATTTTTCGGCGGTAATTTGCCGTGTAATTTGTCCGGTGTTCCACAAAAAACTTGTAAAATATGGTCGGTCGGGAACTTCTAATTCAAGCGGTTGAAGACTATACGGCTGAATCACATCATCGCCCAATGAAATAGGCAGTCGCTCGGTGCCGGGGAAATATTTTAGCCGTAAATAATTTTCTATTGCCTGGCGTTCTTGTTGCGTTACGGCTCGGTTGTAGGCAATTATTTCGGCAACATCGCCGTTGAATTGTGTGTTGACGGTGGGCGGCGCCATTCCATTGTTGCCATTATAAGCTCCCAACAAAAAATCAAAATTTGACGTAAACACATGATTTTGCCGTGTCATGAGTTGGTCAACTCGTTTACTGTTTGCAAAAAGCGCAATCATGCCTTGTCGCAAATCAACGGTTGAGGTAATAATTGCATAATCGGGCAAGACCTCGGAATTTTGGCTTCGATACGTTTGAACGTCGGTGTATTCAAAAAACACCACATTGGTATTTGCGTATCGAATTGCATATTTATTTTGCGAAAATTGCGAGGTGCCGTTTGCTGCTTTTGCAAGCAGTGTGCGGTTGTTGCCATTGTTAATGGATTTCGCAATAATAAAAATACTTTGTCCCACAGTGCCAATATTGAGCACATCGCCGCCATTCAAAAATTGGTTCGACCCATTGAAACGCACCACAGGTTTTCCATTAAGCGCATTTTCAATAAATGACGGACAAAAACTCGCTGTTGATTGCGCAAGTTTCATGGGGTAGTTTGCGTTATTGTTGTTTTTCCATTCTTCAACAGGCGCGCCATTGCCGAGTTCCAAAGCATCGGCGCTAAACCACGCTGTTAAACCCGAAATGTGCGAAGGAAATGTTTGTGCGCTACTCGCAAACGACAAGCTGCACAAATAAATACCAAGGGGTAATAGCTTTTTTATCATAATCGTATTGGTTGTGAAGGCAAATGTAAACAATTACGAGTTACAAATTACAATAATTAATATAAAAACTCACCAAATTCCGATTTTATAATCAATTCTTTTTTCTCGCTTGCCTCAACACGCCCCACAATTTGTGCATTTATGTTAAATGATTTTGAAATTGCAATCACTTGTTCGGCGTGTTCGGGCGCAATATAAATTTCCAATCTGTGCCCCATATTGAATACTTTATACATTTCTTTCCAATCCGTGCCCGACTGCTCTTGAATGATTTTGAACAATGGCGGAACGGGGAACATATTGTCTTTTACAATTTTGAGATTATCTATGAAGTGTAAAATCTTCGTTTGCGCACCACCCGAACAATGCACCATTCCGTGAATGTGCGGGCGAAGTGCGTCTAATAATTTTTTTACAACCGGAGCATACGTGCGTGTTGGCGAAAGCACCAATTTTCCGGCGGTTATTTGTAGAGACGCGGCGTGCCGCGTCTCTGTTCCGCATTGTG
>WQTX01000075.1 GCA_009786075.1 Bacteroidota bacterium
CAAACTCTCTTAAATCAATGAACACAGGCGATGCTTCGACAAGCTCAGCAACCACAGCAACCCAAGAAATGTATCTCTCAGATTCTCAAATTTCCGAAACAATGAAACTCTACCAAAATGCACCAAACCCATTTAACGAACGCACCGTAATAAAATGCTACGTACCGCAGCAAATAAAAAAAGTACAATTATGTGTATATACAATGAAGGGTATACAGGTACAATGTTTGTCTATTACGGAACGGGGAAATGTTGAAATTCAAATTGAAGCAGGTGCACTTTCTTCGGGCGTTTACAGTTATGTGTTGATAGGCGACGGTGCAGCGAGCGAAACAAAACAAATGATATTGACAAAATAGGGAGGTGTTTATGAAAACAAACCATATAAAAATTTTGTTAATAAGCATTGTATCAATGCTTGTAACACATTCGTATGCTGCATATTTAGAAAATGTACCCATAACAATAACCCAACCTGACGGTACAGTAATAAACTGCTTTGCTACGGGCGATGAATATTATAATTGGGTGCACGATGCCGATGGGTATACGATGATACGAGACAAAAATACAGGATATTATTGTTATGCCATTCTTAGCGGAGACGAATTAACGGCTTCGCAATATGTGGTGGGTACTGTTACCCCGCAATCGGTACGCCTTACGCCGAATATTAATATTTCGGGAGAAAAAATGTTGGAAAGAAGGAATGCAATTATTCAAAACTCTCCACAATACGCAGCTCGGCAAAATTCCGGTACGCCAACAAGAGGCGGCAGTAAAGGAAAAATTAATAATATTGTTATATATATTCGTTTTGCCGACCAATTAGAAGAATTTCCGCCGGTACAAGCTACTTACACTTCAATGTTTAATGACACAACTATCGGTGCTAATTCTATGAGAAATTATTTTCGAGAAGTTTCGTACGGTCAGTTAGATATCGAATCACATTTTTACCCTGTTAATAATGGCACAACTATTTTCTCATATCAAGATATTCATAATAGAGATTATTATTGTCCATATCATGCTGTAAGTAATCCTTCCGGTTATATGTATGATGAACCTCTCAGAAAACATAAATTATTGACTAATGCAATGAATTCTGTTGCACACTTAATACCGCCATCTTTAGATATAGACATTGATAATGACGGATATGTAGATAATATTTGTTTTATAATACGAGGTGCTACTTCTGATTGGAATACTCTTCTTTGGCCCCATATGTCATCGCTCTATTGGCCACAGCCTATTAATGGGAAAAATGGTTGTTTTTATAATCTTCAATTAGAAAACGACTTAACCGATTCAGGAAATGGTGTGTTATGTCATGAAATGGGGCATAGTCTTGGTGCCCCGGATTTATATCATTATAATACAGTTGCTGATGCTGCTTTTAGTTTTTGTTGTAGTCCTGTTGGTTCTTGGGATGTAATGGCGCTACCAAAAAATCCGCCACAACACATGGGAGCACATATGAAGCATAGATACGGTGGATGGATTTCTATGCCTGTAATTACAATTTCCGGAACATACACATTACTACCTTTAACTCCCATTGCAAATAGCAGCGGACAATATTGTTATAAAATACCTATCGCAGGTTCTTCGCAATATTTGGTGGTGGAATACAGGAAAAAAATGGGCATATTTGAAAGCTCCGTTCCGCATAGTGGATTGATTATATACAGAATAAACGAAAGTTATAAAGGGAATTCTAATGGGGTTGGTCCTAATGGTGTTTCAGATGAAGTGTATATTTTTAGACCAGGAATCCCAGTTTTAGACCCGGATGGTAATTTACTTTTTGAAGATGGTTCAATTAATTCTGCTAATTTTTCGCAAGCATCGGGTAACACTAAATTTAGTAATTCAACTAATCCTCATTGTTTTCTTTCAGATGGTAGTTTATGTAATATAACTATAAAAAATATACAGGAAAACCCCAATGGCACACTGAGTTTTGATATTAAGTTTTGTAACGGAGTCAATGTTATTTATACAAATAATAGCACTTTACCCCCTTGGACAACTGCGTCCAACAGTATTCAAACACAGGGTACAGTTGTTGTAAAAAACGCAAAAAGTGTTACCTTTGAAGCCGGAAATGAAATTATACTTGGACCCGGCTTTGAAGTAGAATTAGGAGGAACATTTGAAATTAATATGGTCGGTTGTGAAGAATAATTTAGATTAATCACTTTAAATAAATTGCATTATGAAACAGATTTTATTATTTTTTATTACAGCGTTTTTTTGTGTGAATACATACGGACAAGACTCCTATATTGGAAAACTTATTAACGTAACTACCTTGCATACAACTCTTACTAATTATATACTAAGGGGAAATTATAATCTTGTCGCAGACTGTATGATATTTGATAATGTTGAATATTTTAAGGGTGATATAGTTATAATAACAGGAACAAGAACACAGATACATCCAGAGTTTCCAGATGCTTTTTACCTTGAAATTGAATCAATTAAAAAATGGTCGCCAAATCCGAATGTTCAACATTTTTTAGGAGCATACTATTTGGAAGGAATGTGTAAAGATAAGACAAGGGGAGATACTTTTTTTCCTGTTAGTGGCAGTGGTATCACTATAACAAAAGGTATAGAAAGAGATTTACTAGTCGGTAATTCCGAAGCATTTGTGATTGATAACAGTTTTTTTACTCCTTGGCGAGAATTGGAGTGTTTTGAAGGCGATTTATGTTTATGGTCTTGTGCAAGTGCCAGTGGGGAAATAAAAAATGACATTCTTTTCTTTCAAAATGCTGCCAGCGGTGCAGGTGGACAAGTTTTTTGCGAATACAAAGGTGCAAAATGGAGATATTCCGACAGCATCACAATACTCCCCACTAACGCCACAACAAATGATGAAATCCGTTTTGTAGCATATTCAAAATCGCGAACAGGCGATTGTACTTTGGAATTACAGAGAGATAGTATTGTTGGTAATACTGTGTATATCAGTGGTAAATACGATGGCAGCAATACTTGTAGAACGGGAAACGGCAGGAATGATACTATAAGCCTTGGTTCTGAATTTGAACAGGGAACGTATACTGTGGTGTATAGTGCTATAAATACGCAATCGCCGGAAACGGCGGAGATTTTGGAAGTAAATTTTGAAGTAAAAAAGGGAGCAACTATTATGTATGGGTGTACCAATCCTGCTGCCGATAATTACGACCCCGATGCCACCGACGACGACGGTTCGTGTGATTATGGAACTGCGGTGGAGACGTTGCAGGCAACGTCTCTACAAATTTTTCCCAACCCAACAACCGGGCAATTGACGATTACCGGCGTAGAGACGCAATGCATTGCGTCTCTACCACAAACCGTTGAAATTTACGATAACACCGGTCGTCTCGTAGGGGCGAACCTGCGTGTTCGCCCAAACAATACAATCGACATTTCGCATTTGCCCAATGGCGTGTATTTTATACAGATAAATGGTAAACGGGGAAGTGTTGTAAAACGGTAATTAATCGTGATTCAAGATAAATTACTAAACCGGCAAGGTAAAATTAGCTTTGCCGGTTTTTTTTGTAGTGTAACCGCATGATGGGTAGTTTATTGCGCCCCCTCATATTTCCGCACAACCCACTCAGCCGCAAGGCTCACAATTAACAAAATAAGCAGCAAAGAAATATCAAGCAACGAACGCCGTTTGATGCTGCTGTGCATAATCGACACCACCGCTTTGTTGTTTTCTATTGCCTGTGTAAGTTGGTGCATAGTGCTTGGAAAAAATAATTCGCCGCCATTTTGTTGTGCAATTTGCCGCAACAATGCATGATTGGCACGAGTTTGACGAAATTCTATATGCAACGGTAGAACCGTAAAATTTCCGTTGCGTGTCAATTTTTCATTATCAAGCGTGGTTGTGGCAGTAAAAGTATATGCACCGGGCGCAAAATTTCCGGCATTGAGCTCATACAACGCATTGTTTTCTATGCAGGTAAACGGAAATTCGTGTCCTTCGGCGTTGCGAATAACTACCGAAATTTGTTTGCCGCTTACCGGCTCAAAACTTTTGTTAAACAATTGCACCTGCATTGTAATTGGTTGATTTTCGTAAAACAATTGTTTGCTTTGCACCGAAAACACATCACGTTTTTGCGTAAGCGAAAGGTAGGACACAATTTTATTGACTAACACATCGAAAGCCTCAAAACTATTGCTTTGGCGAAACGAGTGTATGCGCCACCGCCACACGCCTTCGCCGGCAATCATGGCGAATTTTTGTTGGTCGTTTTCGCTAAAAAACAACAATTCTTTCGATGTTTCTATGCCGCTTACGTTTTGAAAAAACAATGTTTTTAAAGAATTTTGTGCCGAAAGCGTGGCATAGGGCGTAATAAGCGGCGGACAATTTTCAAGCACTTGCTTGTGTTCTGCGCTCAATTCAAACAAATCGAAATTTGAATTGAAACGAGCTTGCACCTCATCGGTTTGCCGGTTTTGCTGTTGCATAAAAATTCCAAGTTTCGATAATTGCTGCAAAGCGGTAGTAGAATTATACACCAACAAAAGCGGAATTGTATGTTTTACGATTTGTTCAAATATTGCGGCGCTTTTTGCCGGTGTAGAAGGTGCGCCGTGCAAAATTACTGCATTATAATCCTGTACATTTCCGTTCCATTGCTCTGCGGACGAAACGGTAATTTCAAAATTTTCGTTTGTTTCAATTGCCCTGCGCAAAGCGGCAATATCGGGGTGCGGAGCTTCAAAAAGCAAAGCAATTTTTCGCCGGCTATCGAGCACTTCCACCGAAAATGTGTATTCATTGTTTATGCGATTTACTTCGCCTTCGTGCGTTTCTATCACAACTCTGTAAATAATTTGCCCTGCTTTTTGCGCCACCAACGTACAGGGAATTTCGTTAAATTCAGCAGTGGAACGGGCATAAACGGTGGTTTCAAAAAGTTTTTGCGTTCCGTTAAAAACCTGCACTTTCGATGTTTTTCCTTGTAAATTAAACGATTGACTGTGTATATTTATGCGAAACGGCACATTTTTAAAAGCAATAGTATTGGCAAGCACCGAACGTATAAGATTATCACGCTGCTGGGCACTATCGCCAAGTGCAATGCAATACACCGGTTCGGTAATGCCGGTATTTTGCAGGGTGTACAGTGGATTTTCGCCACTGTTGTAAATGCCGTCGCTTGCAAGAATAATTGCACCAATGTTTTTATTGGCGTAACGTTGCCGGATTTCTTGAAACGCTTGCGAAATATTTGTTTGCCTGTCGGCAAAATTCAATGTTGTATCATGCGAAAAATTTTCGCCGAATTGATAAAATGCAACTTTGTAGTTTTTTTCTAAACCGGCACGCAATTTCCGTATTTCGTTAGGATATTCGTGTTTAAAAAAATTACTGTCGGCAAGCATGGTAATCGAAGCCGAATTGTCGTGCACGAAGACAATCGTAGGTTTTTCAATAGTTTTTGAACGAATATCAACAAAAATGTGCAAAAGTAAGGCGCACACAAGGCTCATTGAAAATGCCCGCAAACAAAAAAGTAGAATTACGGTGCGGCGTGGAACATCGGTTAATTGGAATTTTTTACGATACAATACATACGCCAATCCTGCGCCAATAGCGAGACAGAGGGGAATAAACCATAGTGATATTTCTGAGAAAATGTGCATAAAGTGAAATGTGGATTGCTTCGTTCCTCGCAATGACGTTTATTCGAGCGTCATTGCGAGGAACGAAGCAATCCAGCTTTTTTATTGAATCTTAATTTTTATTTTTTAGAACTTCCAATTCCTTTTCCAGCGCCGACATTCGCCGCATAATTTTATCTAATTGCATAAAACCGATATACGATTTCTTAAACTGACGAGCATCAATACTCGGTGCGCCCATGTGGGTTTGTTGGTCGTCAATATTTGTCATTACGCCCGATTTTGCGGCAATTTGCACATTGTTGCCAATTTTCAAATGCCCTGCTACGCCCACTTGACCGCCAATCATACAATTGTTGCCAACTTTTGTAGAACCCGAAATGCCCGATTGTCCGGCAATTACCGTATCGCTGCCGATTTCGCAATTATGCCCGATTTGAATAAGATTGTCGATTTTTGTGCCTTTGCGAATAATTGTAGAACCCATTGTGGCTCTGTCAATCGTAGAATTTGTGCCGATTTCAACATTATTTTCGAGAATTACATTGCCCGTTTGCGGAATTTTCATGTATTTACCGTCGGTAATAGGGGCAAAGCCAAATCCGTCGCCGCCAATAACAGCGCCGGGTAGTACAATACAATTATTGCCAATCACACAATCGTTCAAAATAATTGCTCCGGCGTGAATTAAGCAATTTTCGCCGATTGTTACATTTTCGTAAATACTAACGTTAGGGTAAATTTTTGTGTTATCGCCTATGGTACAGTTGTTTGCAACCGACACAAAATCGCCGAGATATACGTTTTTACCAATTTTACATTTTTTATGCACTCGTGCCCGCCACGATTTTCCTTTCAATTCTTTGGTGCTTTTTACGTAAATATTAAGCAATTTTGCAAACGCCGAATAGGCATCGTCAACGCGAATAAGCGTTACCTGCACGTTTTGTTCCAATTCAAACGATTTATTGCAAATTACCGCCGTAGCCTGTGTGTTGTAAATGTATTCCGTGTATTTAGGATTAGCCAAAAACGATACGCTTCCCGTTTCGCCTTCTTCTATTTTCGAGGGTTTGGTTATGATAAGGGTTTCATCGCCTTCCACAACTCCGTCGAGCAATTCGGCTAATTGTTTTGTTGTATATCTCATTTTTTAATTTAGATTTTTAGACTAATAGACACAAGACTATTAGACGTTTTTCGATTTATTTTGACAAAAATACACTTTTTTGCGAAAAAATTATTTGAGATTAAATAATATCTTTGTGAAAATTTTAACAAGCTCTTATTATGCGACATATTATTTCTGTTTTTTTACTTTTTTGCAGCCTTACGCTTACAGCGCAAAATGCCTTGCAAACATTTCTTCGTAACGATGCGCTGAAACACGCCACCGTAGGTTTTGAACTTCGAGAACTTTCTACCGGAAAAACTATTTCGGCGCATAATCAGCAAATTGCCTGCACGCCTGCATCGGTTACAAAATTGATTACTACGGCTACGGCGTTGGAAATTTTGGGTGCCGATTATACATTCAAAACCAAACTTGCAATTGACGGAACAATTGATAGCAGCGGCGTTTTGCACGGCAATTTATACATTATAGGCGGTGGCGACCCAACGCTTGGCTCTCGCTTTTTTCCGCAAAGCAGTGATTTTATTCCTGCGTGGGTTGAGGCTGTTCGTAAAGCGGGAATTACGAAAATAGAAGGAAATGTTTTAGCAAAAACTTCGCTTTACGACCTCAATCCTGTGCCGGTATTGTGGTTGCGTGAAGATGCAGGTAATTATTATGGTGCTGGTGTTTTTGCACTTTCGTGGTCAGATAATACCATAGCGGTAACAATAGAAAATGGCGATGTTACGAATGAAGAACCTGAGGTTATTAACTATCTATTTGAAAATCAATTACAAGCAGGTACAAAAGATAGTATTTATTTTTCGGGACAGCCGTTTATCATGCAGCGAACAATTTACGGAACATTTCGCCCTAATACAACACGAGTGGAAAAAGCCGATATGAGCAATCCGCCGGTTATTTTGCAAATATATGTGTTAGAGCAATTTCAAGAAAAAGGTTTGCCTATTCAACGTCGTTATTTTGTAGAAAGTGATAAAAAAACAATAATCCACACCCACCACTCGCCCCCACTCAAAGAAATCATAAAACAAACAAATTTCACAAGCAACAACAATTACGCCGAACACATTTTAAAACACCTCGCATTGCAAACCGACACAATTGCCACTTTCAACAGTGCTTTGCAAGTACAACGCAATTTTTGGACAAAAAAAGGAATCGACATGTCTGGCGTGTTTTTGTACGACGGTTCGGGGCTTTCGCCCAAAAATGCCATCACGCCGGCTTTTGTGTGCGATGTGCTTTCGGCAATGAAATCAAACAAAAACTTCCGTAATTCCCTGCCCGTTGCAGGTGAAAGCGGCACGGTTGCAAAATTCCTCGCATCAACGCCGCTTAAAGGAAAAGCACGAGTGAAAAGTGGTAGTTTTCGTGGTGTGCAGTGTTATGCCGGTTATATTTCGCACAATGAAAAAGAGTATGCGTTTTGTATTATGGTTAATAATTTTACAGGAGCGCGTGCGAATGTTGTGAAATTGATTGAGCAATTATTGAGTACAGCCCCCTAAATCCCCCTCAAGGGGGACTTGGAGCAGTGCAAAACCTTTAAGTTTGTGCAAAAATGGCAACACAAGATAATAAAAAGAACAAAACCAACGAGTTCACCACAGACCAAAAGTCCCCCTTGAGGGGGATTTAGGGGGCTTTTTATTTTATATTAATCTTATCCAACCAAGCCCGGTAGGTATTTGCGTAGTTTACATGTTCATTAAAAGTTCGTGTAAACTGATGATGATTTGAATTTATTTTGGCGCAATAAAAATAATAATCGTGTTTTTCGGGATTGAGCACAGCGTCAATATCTACTTTTTGCGGTGTGCAAATTGGTCCGGGTGGAATACCTGTGTGCCTATAAGTGTTGTATGGCGAATTGCCTGCTGCGTCTTTGTGTTTTTCTACCACTCGCTTAATCGAAAAATCGTTAATTGCGAATTTTATTGTAGGGTCAACTTCTAACTTTTGCCCTTTGCGCAAACGATTGAACAATACTCCGGCTATGCGTGGCTTCTCATCATTTTTATTGGTTTCTTGATTAATAATTGATGCAAGCGTCATTACTTGTTTGGGGGTTAAACCTAATTTTTGCGCTTTCGCCAAACGTTCTTCATTCCAAAAAATAGTATATTCTTTGTGCATACGCTCCATAAATTGCCGTGCACTGGTGTTCCACTTGAATTGATAGGTGTCGGGAATGAACAACGTAATTATGGTATTTTTATTTACGCCCAGCGAATCGAGGAATTGTTTGTCGGCAAAAAGCGCGTCGAAATCTTCCTGCGAGGCTTCTAATTGCTTGACGGCTTGGGCGGTAACGTCTTTTGCGTAGCGTGCAAACGAAATTGTAAAATTCACATATTCCCGAACACCCGACCTAAATAAAATCAATAAATCTTTGTTCGACATTCTGTTGTGCAGTTTATACAAACCGGGCGAAGGCGGATTTTTCATTACAAAATCCGCCAAAAGCAAAAAACTCCGGCTGTTGCTCATATTGAGTTCATTGCGCAATTTTTGTGTAAGGCTTTCGTAAGTAGAGCCGGTGGGCACGGCAAATAAATAGGTATCGGTGCCATTGGGCGTGTGTATGCTTGGGCGCAAAATCGCATTATAAGTAACCAAACAAGCTAAACAAAAAATAATTCCGAGAATTATAAATATGTTTTTTTTGTTGGATTTTGGTTTTTGCTTTGGTTTTGGTTTTGGTTTTTGCTTTGGTTTCGGTTTTTTTGTTGCCATAGATTATTTAGTTGATGAGTTGACAAGCTGATGAGTTGACAAGTAAATGAGTTTGTATTTTCCACAAAAGTACACAAATTTAAAAATAATTCCTGTTTTTCAATTTGCATATTTCTAAAATTAGTATATTTGTGTGATTATTAAAAACAAAAAACGATGGCAGCAATTTCAATGTTCTATGGTCAACAACTATGAACCCAACAGTAAAAACAGTAAAACCAATAAACGATTTTATGTTGCATTTGTGCTTTGCAAATGGCGAAGAACGGTTGTTTGATGTAAAGCCATATCTTAATCGAGGCATTTTTGCCGAGCTACAAGATGTGGCACTATTCAATACGGTGCGCCCCGATGGATTAAGCATTGAATGGGCAAACGAAGCATCGTTAAGTCCCGATACATTGTATATGAGCAGTGTGAATTTTTGATTTTTTACCGAAAAATAACAAGAACATAAATATAAAAACTAAAAACCAAGTGCCAACAAGCACTCTATGAAATAAACATGTAAAAAAAGCATTAGGCTTTTATCTTTCTTTCTGAAAAATTTGACGATTTGAAACAACGAAGGGTAAGTTTGATGTTCACGTGTTTGGGCGTGAACTTGACTTATTTGTGTTGTAGGGTCTCGTCAAATACCTCAGGAAGCGGATATTTTAAGTATCACGCTTTTTTTTATGTGATAATGTTAAGAAAAAACTTTATAAATAATTAAATATCAATCACTTAAATTTCAAATTATGCAATTAAACACAAACGTAAACAGAGCAATGGAGGCAGAGACCATTTCAAAAAACGGAATAAGTATAAATAAACAAATAAAGCGAAACATCTATTGTGGCAGTGCACTATTGGTAATGCTATTTTTATTTTCTTCGTGTGCGACAATACTTTGTGGACCAAAACAAAAAATTAAAGTAACAGGAAATATAAATACTCCTGTACAATTATGTGTTGATGGCGAAACTTATACAAATGTAACGTTACCGACAAAAGTAAAAATTAAGCGGAGAGGAAAAACAAGTGAAATTACTGCTTTTGCTCTCGGTTATGGTGTTGAAAAACAAGAATTAAAAAAATCTTTTAATCCTGTTATGCTACTCAATAATGTGGCGTGGTATGGCCATCTCATAGATTTGTCAACAGGAGCATATAGAAAATCCAAACAAAAAAAAGTCGATTTTTATTTTCAAGAAACAAATTCTACGCAAGAAGATGCTATTGCGTATTATGATTTTGGAATGGCATATTATCAAAGAGGGGCGGGCAAAAAAGGCAGTTTAGCTCGAAGAAATTACCAAACGAAAACAGCATTGCGCTATTTTCAGAAAGCATACGCAATTGATGCCACCAATGTGATTATAGCAGAACAAATAAATACAACTCTCAGTCGTATGGATTATTTGCAATTTAAAGCAGAAAAAAGAGAAGCAAACATGAATACAGTAATAGCGGTAGCAAGTGTTACGGCAGCTGTTGCCGGAACTACTGCCGCTGTTGTTAGTTCGACACAATCTTCGAGTGGGAGTGGTGGTAGTTCTTCGAGCGGAAGTGGAAGTTCATCGGGAAGTAGCGGATGTAATTGTGCAATTCTCCAACAAGCATACACAAAAGCTGTAGAAAACTTACGAGATGCAGAGGCAAGTGCAGCTAAGGCAAAAGCGAAACCTGAAGAATTTGCTAATAACTATGGTACGAGCAGAAATGTTCAAACTGGAAAAAAAGTAAAAGCAGACCTTGAAAGAGATGCAAAAAATTGTGGTTGTTCGTTACACTAAACTTTTCAAAATCAAATAATTAAAAGTTGTGCCCGTCACGTATTAGGGTATCAAATTATGAAAAAAACGTTATTAATTTTAGCTGCTGTATTTGCTTTTGGAGCAAGTGTACGTTCACAAAGTCTTTGGGAAATAACATGGGATTTTTATGGTGTTCGCCATCAAGCTCTTTTGTATGTAGATAATGATAATACAGGATTTATGAGAGTAAATTGTTGGAATATGTACAACGGAGTATTGATTGATGTAGTTGACCAATATGTTAAAACCCGAAGCGTATATGATGGTGTTATTATCAATTGTTATAATCCGCGTTCCACGATGTACAATTTTACAAATTATTCTGCTGATAATTTCAAAATTTTCAATAATGGTGCAATGTATATGCAGGACGATATGGGGAATTGGTCAACGGCAATTGTTATGTATGCCATTCCCGAATATCAATGGGCAAGTATGCGTAGGAAATATGGACTATAAATAATTGAATGTCTGCAAAACTATTTCTGGATTGCTTCGTTCCTCGCAATGACGCTCGTTTCGACTCCGCTCAACGACCGGAGCGTCATTGCGAGGAACGAAGCAATCCATTTTTAATTTTTACAAAAATACACGCATAATTAGGAATTAGAAATTAATAATTGTTAATTATTCATTGTTAATTGTCAATTGATTTGTACCTTTGCAGGAAAATAAAATTACAAACATTATAAAAAATAAACCAATGAAGAAACTTTTTTTTATACTAAGTGCAGCTTTTTTACTTTCGCACACAGCGTGTAAACAAACAAAGGAACCAATAGCAAAAAATGATGGTTGGAAACAATTGACTTTACGCGAAAAAATTGGGCAAACCATGATGGTTACCAGCAATTATAAAGAACATTTGAAAATAGGCAATGATACCTTGGAGCGATTTTTTGAAAAATACCCTATTGGCGCATTTTTTATGGCACAATGGCATTTTCACATGCCCAAAAGCCCCGATAATTTGTATGACGACTTCATTCCTCTCCTTATGAAAGAGTACGCTGCCGCATCGCCGCGACCGCTGTTTTTTAGCGAAGATTTTGAACGCGGCGCAGGTTATGTACGTGATGCAGGTTTTAAACCTGTACGTAAAGAGTGGGACCAAGACACTGTGCGTGGCGCAGGTTACAAAAATGCCACGAGATTGCCGGCAGGAATGGCTCTTGGTGCTGCCAATAACACCGAATTGGCGTATGCCTACAGTCAAATTATGTCGCAAGAAGCGCGGGCAATGGGTTTCAATTGGTTGCTCAATCCGGTTGCCGACTTGAATATGAACCCTCTGCACCCATTGGTAATCGAACGTGCAATTTCCGATAATGCCGCGCGGGCACTTCCTATTTTGCAAGCACAAACTCGCGCTATGAAAGACCATGGCGTGATTTCGACCATAAAACACTTTCCGGGCGATGGAGCCACCATTTGCGACCAGCATTTGATAACGTCGGCAAATAATCTTTCGCTCAATGAATGGAAAAAATCCTTTGGCAAAGTGTTCCAAACTATGATTAACGAAGGCGTACCTTCGATTATGGTGGGACACATACAATTCCCTGCCTATCAAAACGATGCAATCGACGGCGTGCTACCGCCGGCTACGCTTTCAAAAGATATAATGACCAAACTTTTGAAACAGGAAATGGGCTACAAAGGCGTGGTTATTTCCGATGCCATGAACATGGGCGGCGCTTCGGGTTTTTACGACAATGCGCTCGAAGCATCGGTGCAGTGTTTTATTGCCGGAGCCGATATGATTTTGTGGCCCGATATTGCATATATGGACACCGTAGAAGCCCGTATTTTGCGCGGTGAAATTTCTATGAAACGCTTAGACGATGCCGTAGAACGAATTTGGAATTTGCGTGAAAAATATGATTTGCTTGAGAAAAAATCACCAATTACAACGCCGCTGCCTGAAAATCACGCAGAATTTGTGCAAACAAAAATGACACAACTTGCCAACGAAGCAATAACGCTTATTCAAGATAAGAGCAACGTAATTCCGCTCGACACTCAAAATATTAAGAAAATAATGCTTGTAAACATTAGCCACAACGACCATCGGGAAGAATTCCGTATTCTGCAAAATGAATTGATAGAGCGGGGGTTTGAGGTAAGTTTGGAACATGATTTCCACCTTCACAGTTGGGCGTGGCGTTGGGAGACACTTGCGCAATACGATAAATTTATCGTATGTTTTGAAAATCACTATTTCAAACCTATTGGCTCGCCGTTGCTGAAAGACCGTGAGGCTTACGCTCTGTGGGCTATCAAAAATTTGCCGAAAGAAAAAGTTATTGCAATTTCGTTTAGCAATCCGTATTACAACACGTTTTATTTGAAACAAACGCCATTGCTCATAAACGCATACAGCAGCGACGAATTTATGCAACGAGCCGCCGCACGTTTATTGATGGGCGAAATAAAGGCAACGGCAACATCGCCGGTGAATTTGTATAATCCTATTATGCGGTAAAACGCTGCGCTGATAAATGGCTACGCCGATAAACATAGATAAAACGCTCCGCTGATAAATGTGCTTCGCACGATGAATTTATCGCCGCAGGCATTTTATCGCGAAGCATTTATCAGCGTAGCGTTTTATCGCGAAGCATTTATCTACATATTAATTATATGCCAGCAAAACGAATCCTCATACCAAGCCGCCGCATGCAACGCAAAGGCAAAACCGTGCAATGGGTTTCCGAAGTATATTTGGAAATCCTTGCACAGCGGGGAATTGTACCTGTTATTGTGCCAATTGCCGAATCTACACCGCATATTTTGCAAGAATATTTGAATGATTACGATGGTTTACTTTTGGTAGAAGGCGGCGATGTGCACCCACAACGATATTCTGACACATGGAATGAAAGCGATTTTGAAGAACTTGATACTTTGAAAGATGAGGTTGAATTTCAATGTTTTGCACATGCGTACGCCAATAAGAAACCAATTTTAGGAATTTGCCGAGGTATGCACATTATAAATGTAGCTTTGAGCGGAACGCTTTATGCCGATATTCACAAGCATACGAATACCGAAAAAAATCATATTGACTACGATAATTACGATACCTTGCGCCACGAAATACAAATAGTCCCCAACACGCCGCTTATGGATTGGTACAATACAAAAACTCTTGCGGTTAATTCCTATCATCATCAAGGAATAGAACAAGTAGGAGAGGGGTTGCAAGTAATGGCTTATGACAACAATACTGTAATTGAAGCTATATATACGCCGAATTACCCGTTTATGGTGGGTTTGCAATTTCACCCCGAACGTATGTGGAATGAATATGAGGGAAATAAGCGGGTGTTTGCGAAATTTATAAATAGACTGTGAGACACAAGACTTTTAGACATAAGACACAAGAAACGAGACACAAGGAATGAGACATAAGACAAAACAAAATGATAAATATAGATAAAACGCTCCGCTGATAAAATGATAAAAAAAATATAGGTTTTATAGGTAAATGTTGTATTTTTGTGGAAAGATAAAAAAAATGGAAAAATTATATCAGTATATAGAAGAACCTCCGATGCAATTGCAAGAACCTGCGGTAGCATACCAAAGAACTTTTCGCACACCGTTGGAGGTGTCAAACCATGGTCTCAGTGCAGGAATAACATTGGAAGAAATGGAAGAACGTATTAATAAAAAATTAAGTGCACACTATGGAGTTGATTTCAACACCTTATAAAATGATAATTACCGAAGAGGCACAACATGATATTGATGCATACATTGATACAATCATTTATACATACGATGCGCCGATGACAGCAAAGAAACATCGTGATGCTCTTTTAAATGTTTTGAAAACAATAAAAAAATATCCCGAAGCAAATCCTATAAGAGATACAATATCATTGAAACAATATGGCTTACATGTCCGCCGAGCGAACTTCAAAAAAATGGCTATTCTTTATACAATAAACAAAAACGTTGTTTATGTACATCGTGTTGTTGCTGCAAGTTTGATAACTGAATAAGTCCAAAATCAAAAACCTCTCATTTATTTCTGTTGACAATTTTGAATGCCTCGTTCCCTTGTCAACTACAAACTCGTTAACTAAAAAACCATGGAAATATCAAAATTCAAAGAAATAGCCCTCAAATACAAAGTAATTTTTTTCGATTCGTATGGTGTGCTTAAAAATTATAAAGGCATATTGCACGGGGTAAAAGAAATGCTTAATTTTTTGATAGACAATAATATAGATTTTTATATATTGACTAATGATGCTTCACGAAGTCCCGAACTTTTGGCGCACAAATACCATGCTGCCGGCATAAATGAAATTACAACCGAAAAAATTATTTCGTCGGGAATGTTGGCGCGAGAATACATACAAAGTAAGGTGCAACAAGGCAAAATTGCTTACTTGGGTACGGAAGATTCGGCGCATTACGTGGAACATGAAGGTTTGAAACCAATTTCTATTAAAAATCTCGATTTGCAGAATTGCAGCGATGTAAACGCACTCGTGTTTTTAGACGATGAAGGCTACGATTGGAATGTGGATTTAAACAAAACCCTGAATTTGCTGCGCAAACGTTCTATTCCGGTTATTGTGGCAAACACCGATGCTACTTACCCTGTGGCGCACAACGATGTGGCTATTTCGATAGGCGCAGTTGCCGACATGCTCGAACGCTTGGCTCGCAAAACATTTATTCGTTTTGGCAAACCCGATTCGCAAATTTTTTCATACGCCATGGATTATGCCGTGCAAAACGATGCCGTGAGCAAAAACGAAATCCTTATGGTAGGCGATTCGCTTGCTACCGATATTATTGGCGGCAATAAATTCGGCATCGACACTTGTTTAGTGCTTTCGGGCAATGTGCAACCCGAAAATTACGAATTGCTTATTCAATCGCTGGGAATTACGCCCGATTATGTGTGTAATTCGGTTAGTGAGTAGGGGAGAATTAGGGAATAGGGATTAGGTAGTAGGGATTAGGAAAACACAAAAGAAGCTGTCCTAAAAGTCGAATTATCAATTTTAGAACTTACGAATTGTAAGCAAAGGTGCGTAGCACCGAGATATTTGTAGTAAAAACGATTACAGTAAACGAGAGGTGCATAGCACCGTAATATTAACAACGAATTG
>WQTX01000076.1 GCA_009786075.1 Bacteroidota bacterium
TAGCGGAATATCAGGCAAACTTATCAGCGCAGATGTGTGCGCCTATTATTGGAGTAGTGTTCCCCTTAATGGGTATGGGGTTGTTGTGTACCATATGAAGATTACCAAATCTGGTGCGGACGTGTACTATGGCTACCGCAAATACGGACATTTTGTTCGTTGCGTAGCAGAATAATTACCTTTTGTCTGAAACAGGATTTTCAGAATTTAAGAATTGACAGGATTTAAAATTCTGAAAATCCTAAAATCCTGCAAATTCTGATTCAGACATTTTCAGCCTTGTCAACTCGTTCACTCGTCAACTTGTCAACTCCACAACAGTAATCCCATCGCCCCCCAAATCAAGCGGCGCATCGGTGCACGAGGCTACAATATCGGTTGAAAGCAAATAATCACGCACGAGTTTGCGCAAAATGCCGTAGCCTTTGCCGTGCAAAATTTCCACACGGCGCACTTGCAGCATATAGGCGGTTTCTATAAAATCCTTTACTTCGTACAATGCCTCATCGCCGCGTTTGCCGCGCAGGTCTAATTTTGGCGAAAATTCGTTGCGTTTTCGGGAAATTGTTTCGGTTGTGGATTGCACAAGCTGTGTTTTGTGTTCGTTTTTTGGTTTTTGCGTGCGTTCTAAGTTTTGCAGGGCAATCGAAAGTGAGCTGTGCGAATATTGTACTTGTGCTTGTTTTTTGTTGAGTTCCACAATTTGCCCAATCGCCGATTGTCCTTTTATACGCACGTAATCGCCAATGGTTAAGGAAGCCCCCCTGCCCCCCTCAAGGGGGGTAGAAGAAGAAATAATGCTGTTGCTTTGTTTTTGCAGTTTTTTGCTAATTGCACGTTCTATGTGTTGCGCTTCTTCCTGCAACTTTTGCCGTGCGAGTTTGGTTTTTTCTTTGTCTGCCTGCGCCTCTTTTATGCTGCGAATGGCGCTTTCTATTGATTTATTTGCCCCTTCGATTATCTCTTTTACCTCTTTTTGCGTTTGCGCGAGCAGTTCGTTTCGCTTGTGCGTTAGTTCTTCTAACTTGTGCGAATACGATTTTTTAAGTCCCTGAATTTCTTCCTGTTGGCGTTTTAAACTTTCCTTTTTCTTGAAAATATATTGCTTTTCTTCTTCAAGTTTTTTCAGGTTTTTATCGAAATCCACGTGTTCTTTGCCGATTTTGTGTTTGGCACGCTCAATTACCTGCGGCGGCAAACCAATCGACGCGGCAATTTCAAAGGCAAAGGAACTTCCGGCACTTCCCATACGCAATTTATAGAGGGGTTTCAATTCCTGCAAATCAAAAAGCATTGCGCCGTTTATGGCGAATTTGAGTGCCGAAGCGGCGTGTTTTAAATTGGTGTAATGCGTGGTAATCACGCCAAATGCACCGTTGTTGTGCAGCGTTTCGAGTACACTTTCGGCAATTGCGCCGCCCAACATTGGCTCTGTGCCTGTGCCAAATTCGTCGATACACACAAGTGTTTTTGCATCGGCGTGAGTGATGAAATATTTCATATTTTGCAGGTGCGAACTGTATGTACTGAGGTCATTTTCAAGTGATTGCTCGTCGCCAATGTCAATGAAAAGATTGCGGAAAATGCCGACTTTACTGTGCGCATCGGCAGGAATGAGCAAACCGCATTGCAACATATATTGCAGCAACGCAATTGTTTTCAAACACACCGATTTTCCGCCGGCATTCGGACCGGAAATTAGCAGCAGTCGCTGTTCTGCATTGAGTTCCACGTGAAGTGGAATAACTTGTTTTTTGATTTTCACTTTTTCGGGAAATGTCGTTTCGAGAGCCTCAACGACCGGGTAACTCCGTGAATTTCGGTCTTTCTGGTGGCTGAGGTTCTCGAAGCCACTTTTTTGAAGCAATGTCGTTTCGACTCCGCTCAACGACCGGTACTCCGGAGTTCCCGGTGGCTGAGCGGAGCCGAAGCCTCGTTCTACAAAGCCACTTTTTTCAAACGAAATAACAAGCAAAGGGTGTCGTGCACCATACAGCGAAATTTCGCTTTGCGGCACAATGTGCGGTTTGTTGGCATCAATGCGCAAGGCAAATTTCGCTTTTGCTTGCAAGCTATCGAATACGCCCAAAAGCGAATACGCAACCTCAATTTCGCCCACAAAAGGACGAATAAAAGCGGTAATTTCTTTGAGAATACGCACAATTTCCTTTTGCTCCTCGTAGTGCAACGACTGAATTTGATTGTTGATTTCAAATGCCTCAACCGGCTCTACAAACGAAGTTTTTCCGCTAATGGATTCATCGTGCACAAAACCTTGAATTTTGCGTTTAAACGCTGTGTGAAAGGGAATTACAAGACGGTCGTTACGCATCGAAAGTTCGGTATCGCTTTCGCACCAGCCTTCTTTGCGGGCAATATTTATTTTTTGCGCCATAATTTTGGCAACGGCGTGTTTTTTCTGCTGAATTGCCGAGCGAATTTCCACTAATTGTTTGCTTGCGTTGTCTTTTAATTGCGCCGTGCTGTCAATAATTTTATCAATTGCCGTGCACACTTCACGGGGAATTGCAACGCTTTCGGTCAGTGAAAATAGGGCAGGGTAGGAGTCTTCGCGTTTTTTGAAATACTGTAATACATTGTGAATTTCGAGCAGCGATTTACGCAAAATAAACAAATCTGCCGGTTGAAAAAATGTTTCGTCGGGTTTTATGCTTTGTACTGCTTGCCACACGTGCGAAAACGATGGTGTAGGGAAATCGCTGTCGTATTCGCAGATGTTTTTCATTTCGGCGCAGCAATTGAGCGATTGTTCAATAAATTCCTGCGATTGCGAAAAATGCAATTCTTCGATATGATTTTTGCCTAAATCGCTTTTACACAATTCGAGAATGTGGTTGCGAATGAGGTCGAAACCTATTTTTTGTTCTATGTTTTGGGGGTAAATCATTGCGCAAAGATACACATTAATTGAAAAATTTTCGCTCAAAAATTGTATGTTTTATAAAATAGTGTAATTTTGCATTCCGAATGCAAAATTACACCATTAATATATAACACTATGATACGCAGAAATATAGAACAGGTTTTATGTACACTTTTACAAAAATTTCCTGCGGTAAATATTACCGGACCTCGTCAATCGGGTAAAACTACCTTGGTAAAAAGTTTAAACGGTGATTATAATTATTTGTCGTTGGAAAACCCCGACACACGCCTGTTTGCCGAAAGCGACCCTCGAGGTTTTTTGCGTTCGGCAGGCGAGAAGTTTATTTTAGACGAGGTGCAGTATGTTCCTCAACTTTTTTCGTATTTGCAGGAAATTTTAGACACCGCGAAAGAAAACGGAAAAGTTATTTTACTTGGTTCGCAGAGTTTTTTGATGAATCAGCATATTTCGCAAAGTTTGGCGGGCAGGGTGGCATCGCTCAAATTGTTGCCTTTGTCGTATGCCGAACTTAAATCGGCTAATCAGAATAGTCAAAATATTGATACTGTGCTGTTTCGTGGCGGTTATCCCCGTTTGTTTAACGAAACTATTGAGCCTGTTTATTTCTTTCCAAACTATATAGAAACCTATTTGCAACGTGATGTTCGTTTGCTCAGAAATATCGAAAATCTTAATACGTTTGTTCGTTTTATAAAACTTTGTGCCGGACGGGTTGGCAATATTCTTGATATTTCTTCACTTGCCAACGATGCCGGAATTTCGGTAAATACGGCAAAGGCGTGGCTTTCGCTTTTAGAGGCAAGTTATATTTTGTATTTTGTGCAGCCTTTTTCGGGTAATGTCAATCGTAGAATGATAAAATCGCCCAAACTTTATTTTTATGATACGGGTTTGGTGTGTTCGTTGTTGAATATTGAGCAGGAAAAACAATTGGAAACATTTTATTTGCGGGGCGCTTTGTTTGAAAATTTTGTTTTTTCGGAATTAATAAAATCACGTTTCAATGCCGGTTTGCCTGCCAATTTTTATTTTTTGCGAGATTCTAAGGGTGTAGAAATTGATTGCGTGCAGGAATTGCCCGAAGGTATGCGTTTTATTGAAATAAAATCTTCGGAAACGTTGTCGAACGACCATATACGGAACATCAATTTACTAAAAAATTTGTTTCCGAAAACAGAAAATAATGTTGTTTATTCGGGGCAAAAAGTAGTTGATTTTCACAATGTAAGGTTTGTAAATTGGCAAAATATGGAAGAATTGAAATAAAAACGGTGTAATTTTGCATTTCAAATGCAAAATTACACCATAAAAATTTGCTATTTATTTCACCAACACCCCATCTCTCCATTTTTCTTTTTTTAGAAAACTTTCGTCGTTGTTGTAATGGTGCCAAGTGCCGTGTTTTTTGTTGTTTTTGAATTTGCCGTGCGCTTTTAGTTTTCCGTCGGAATAAAATTCTTTGTATTTTCCGTGGCGAATGTTGTTTCTCATTTCAACTTTGCTTTTTACAGCGCCGTCGTCGTAAAATTCGGTGTGCACATTGCCCGACATTTTTTCGATGTAAAACAATTGCAGTGCGCTCAATTCGTCTTCGTAGGAATCGTCATTTTCCGCCATTTCATCGTCTATTTCGCCTGTTTGTTCTTCTGCTTTTGGTTCTTGAAATTCGGCAATCACGCGGGTATCAAACACGGTTTTATCGGCAGTCAATTGAAATCCTATTTGTGGAAAACAGAGGATAAAATTCTGATTTTCCTGCATACTTTTCCATGTGGAAGCATCAACAAGATTTTTCCACAACGGAAACGATTTTTGGGTGTTAACATACGTAAACACAGATGATTGGCTGTTAAACTCTTTCATAAATTTGTTAAACGCTTTATCCTTGTGCAAGGTTTGCCCCAAACGGTAGTCTTCTATCATTGAAAGCAAGGTGGCGGTGCTGTTGCTGAACACCACATAATCGTCGATAATCGTATAATAAGGTTTGTCTAAATTCTCAAACATTTTGCCGAACAGCAGACGGAAAAATCCTTTCATTTCAAGGTATTTAATCTCATAACCTTCATACTGTATCGTCTTGAATTTAACCGGTGTTTTTTTGCGAATGCGCTCTTCAATAAAATTGAGATTTGTAACGGCATCTTTTTTATTATTCATTGTAATAACCGCTACAAATTCATTTTGATAGCCAAGCGAACCGGGCGTGTTTTGAGCAAACACCACTTCGCCTTCCATCCAGCTTAGGAAATTTTTACGAATATCGATTCCCAGAAAATTTTCTATTCTATCCCAATTCTTTTTAAACGATTTGTATGTACCTGCGTCGTTTTTCAATACGTTTTCCAGATTGTTCATAAACTTGCCGGCATTGTCGAACCCCATTGTAACAAAGAAAGCCGTGCGGTCTGACAAAATCTGCTGTGCAGTAATGTTGTTGGAACCCGACTGAAGCAGTGCCGCCATATAACTGTCTGTCGAGTCCTTCAAGTTGGTAAATCCTTTGAACGACATTTGAGTATCAGACACTTTCATCAGCAATCCGGTATATTCCATCGACTCGCACAGATTTTTTAAATCGGCATCAGGCGCACCCATCATATAGGTCAAATAATTGTTGAAATACTTATAATTAATGTAAATACGGAAAAGTGCGGAACCGCCCATTTTTTGCTCTATTTCTTGAAAATAAAAATCCCTGCCGATATGTGGATTATCTTTTTCTTGAATAGATTTTTCGACCAACGTTCCTGTAAATGAGCAAATTAAATGATTGTCGATAAAAGCCATATACAGCGTGCTGCGGTCGGCGGGGTCGAACAATTCCATTATTTTATGTTTCTCAAACGAGCGTGTTGTTACCGTAAAATCCAACGATTTAAAAACTTTTTCGAGTTGTTCTTTCAGTGCTTCAACTTTCGATGCTTTTTGCAAATCGACCACAAAAAGAAAATCGTAATCGCCGCGGCGAGTTGTATGTGCCGAAATCATCAAATTGCGCTTGCCGAGCAAGTCCATCAACAGTGCATTTGCCTGCAAAATCGAATCGAGTGTATGCGCCATTTCGTTCATTTCCCGCATCGTTTCCTGTTGGCGAAGGTACTGCCAAGGCGCACTTTCGCTGAATTTCTTCCAATTTTTAACAGGCGATTCCGTTTCGACTATAAACATGGCATCGCTTGGAATGAGGTATATCTGCCGGCTGAAATTGTCGGGTTTCCAATACAGGTTATACGCAAAATACAATCCCGCCCCCAATATGAGCAGGATAACCGATGTAATGATTAGTTTCTTCTTCATAAATTTTCTTATTATTAAGTAAAACAAAACGTAACTTTTTTATTCTATTTAAACCGAGGCAACGACCAATTATACCGCACACTCAAAGTACGCACCGTAAAAATTAAACAAGCCGCCACAATTGCCGCCACACCGTTGTAATCGAATTGGCAGAGCGCAACGTAGGCAATACCGCCAATTAAACACGCAGTTGCGTAAATTTCTTTATGAAAAATAAGCGGAATATCGTTGCACAGCACATCGCGGAAAACGCCGCCAACTACCGCCGTAGCAATGCCCATCATAATTGCTGTGGGAATTGAAATATCGGCGGCAAAACCTTTTTGTATGCCAATAATGGTAAAAACGCTAATCCCAATGGTGTCGAACAAAAACAGGGCTTTGAAAAATTTTACAATCGTGGTGCGGAACAAAAATGTAACCAACACGGCAAACATAATTGTGTAAAAAATATTGATATTGTGCAACCACGCCACCGGAGTATTGCCTATCATACAATCGCGCAATGTTCCGCCGCCAATGGCAGTAACAAAACCAAGAAAAATTGCCCCGAAAATATCAAACTTTTTTTCGGCAGCAGCCAAAGCGCCACTCACCGCAAAGGCAAATGTGCCAACGTAATCGAGTATGGTAATTATGAGTTGTTCGTTCATTTGGTTTTGTAAAAAGGATTACAAAAATAATGAATAATGAATAATGAACAATGAACAATAGAGAAAAGTAGTAAACAAGTTTTTAGTAGGGGCAGACCTATGTGTCTGCCCATGTGTCTGTCCATGTGTCTGTCCATGTGTCTGCCAAAAAAGTAAACAAAAACAATAATTTTCTTATAAATTAAGTTATCTATTCAAATAAAAACTGTACTTTCGGCACTTAAAATTTAGACTAATAGACACAAGACAATAAGACACAAGACTTTTACACCGCTCTTCAAGTCCCTCTGTGGGGGATTTAGGGGGCTTAAAATTATTAAACCCATGAAAAAAATAATCCGCCCCACACTCATTATAACCATTTTATTTACCACAATAGGCACTCTTTTTGCTCTCACGTGGCACAAAAATTCCAATGACGGAAAAGATAAAGTGTTGCTTGCCTACATGACCCAAATTTTAAAAACCTTTCATTACGACCCCATTCCATTCGATGATGTTTTTTCGGAAAGAGTGTTCGATGGCTATTTAAAAAGTTTGGATTACAGCAAAATGTTTCTTACCCAAGAAAATGTTGATGTATTGAGTAGCTACAAATTTCAGCTCGACGACCAAATTCTTAATTCACAGTTAGATTTTTTCCATTTGTCGGTAGAAATTATCAATGCGCAAACGGCATTGGTTGAAAAATGGTATCCGGTAATTCTTGAAAAGCCGTTTGATTACACGGTACAGGAAAGTTTTATTATCGATGAAAAAATACGAGGTTATGCTGCAAACAATCAAGAACTTGAAAAACAATGGTGGAAATATATAAAAATGCAAGTGCTCGACGAAATTATTATCGCAGAAAAAGAAAATAAAACAGCGCACGAAAAATCCGATACCGTTGCTCTAAAACCATTTGACGAGATAGAGCGAGAGGCTCGCGAGAAAATTCTCAAACGCTACAATACTCGTTTCAAACGCATCAATCAAATGACCGAAACCGACCGCTTCAATTCGTTTGTGAATGCCATAACCGGCTCGTTTGACCCACATACGACGTATTTTCCGCCAAAAGACAAACAAAATTTCGATATTCAAATTTCGGGCAAACTCGAAGGAATAGGCGCAACACTCTCGGAAAAAGACGGTTATATAAAAGTAGTGGAAGTTATGCCCGGCAGTCCGGCGTGGAAAACAGGCGAATTGAAAGCCGAAGATATAATTTTGAAAGTGGCGCAGGCTAACGAAGAGCCGGTTGATGTGGTTGATATGCGTTTGGACGATGCCATTCAACTTATTCGTGGCAAAAAAGGTACAAAAGTGGTGCTTACCGTGAAAAAAATTGACGGAAATATTCTTGTTATTCCAATCATTCGCGATGTAATAATATTGGAGGAAAAATACGCAAAATCTACGGTTATCAATTCTTCGGACAAACCCGAAACTGCGGTTGGCTACATTTATTTGCCGCAATTTTATACCGATATGAACGATATGAACGGACGAAGATGTGCCGACGATATAAAAGCGGAAGTGCAAAAACTGAAAGCGCAAAATGTAGCCGGTATTATTATAGATTTGCGTGATAACGGCGGCGGTTCGTTGCAAGATGTGGTTGATATAGGCGGTTTTTTTATAGAAAAAGGTCCAATTGTGCAGGTAAGCACAGCAGGCGGCAATCGCCGTGCGCTGTTCGATAAAGACCCTTCAATATTGTATTCAGGTCCGCTTTTAGTTATTGTGAACACGTTTAGCGCATCGGCTTCCGAAATTTTGGCGGCAGCAATGCAGGATTATAGACGTGCGGTGATTGTGGGCACGCAATCAACCTACGGAAAAGGTACGGTACAGCGAGTGATTGATATAGACCAACTGATTGAAAATTCGCAACATAGAGCTTATATGCCTTTTGGCGCAGTGAAAATTACCATTCAAAAATTTTATAGAATCAACGGAAGTTCTACGCAATTAAAAGGCGTAATTCCCGATATTGTGTTGCCCGATTTATATCAAAACATAAAAATTGGCGAACGGGAATTAGACAACGCAATGCCTTGGACAGTGATACAACCCGAAAAATACACCGAATGGAAACCACAGCACGATGTGAAAAAATTAGCGAAAAAAAGTGAGCAACGAGTGAAAAACGATAGCGTGTTTATGGTAATAAACCAAGCATCAGAGTGGCTTGCCAACCGTAGAAACACAACCACAGTAAGTTTGCAAATCGACGATTTTAGAGCACGCCAAGCGCAAGATGCCGAACTTTCGGAAAAATTTAAAAATGCCGGCAAACACGAAACGCCTTTGCGTGTAACATATTTTGATAAAACAACCGATGCCGATGTAGCCGTAGATTCGGTAAAACAAAAACGCCGCGACGATTGGTATGCCGAAATTAAAAAAGATGTGGAGCTGTATGAAACTTACAGGATTATGTTGGATATGATACAGCAGTTGCCGAAGAAATAGGGGACGAGGTTTTAGTTGACGAGTTGACAAGGTTTTAGGGAACGAGGGATTTATGAAAAAAGTGATTGTTTTGCAGATTGTGTTTTTGTTGTGTGGTTTTTGCATAGTGCAGGCGCAAAATACTGATACTACTGATGTTGGTGTGGTAATTAATGGTGTAAAATGGGCTACTCGTAATGTTGATGAATTTGGCACTTTTGCTAAAAATCCATACGATGCCGGTAAATTTTATCAATGGAATAGAAAAAAAGCGTGGAATGGAGCTGCCAAAGAACTTGAAGATTGGAGATATTTTCCTCGCGAATACCTTTGCGAAAGTTCAGAATGGGAAAAAGATAATGACCCGTGCCCCAAGGGTTGGCGCGTGCCAACAGTGAAACAAATGTATCATTTACTGGGAAACACTGACAATATGTGGATTTCTGACTATAATGGTAGCGGTGTAGCTGGTCGTGTATTTACAGACGGCTCACAAGAACTTTTTTTTCCTGCTGCTGGTCGTTGCGCTTTCTTTGACAATGGTTCTGAATACAAAGTGGGAAAAGAAGGGGAGTATAGGAGTAGTACATCTGCACCTGATAATAGCGGCGAGTATTATTCCTACGTCTATTATTTGTCTTTTTCAACCTATATCGGTGTGTACCGAAACAGCTTCGGCGATGGCAATTCCGTTCGCTGTGTCGCAGAATAATTGTCTTTTGTCTCTGTTTCCTATTCCCTAACCCCTAATCCCTAAACAAAAATGAGCAAACGACAAAAAAGATTACCCCACATAGAAAACGTACACATAGAAACCATTGCCGCCGAAGGCAAAGCAATTGCCAAAATTGATGATTTGGTGGTATTTATAGAAGGTGTGGTGCCCGGCGATGTGGTAAATATACAACTCACGAAAAAACGAAAAAATTACTGCGAGGCTCGTGTGCAATCGTTTGTGAAAAAAAGTGATGTGCGATGCGAGGCATTTTGTGCTCATTTTGGTGTATGCGGCGGTTGCAAATGGCAAATTTTGCCGTATGCAAATCAATTGCAGTATAAACAACAGCAGGTAATAGACCAATTGACACGCATCGGTCATTTGCAGATTGAAGAAACGTTGCCAATTGCCGCATCGCAAAAAACGGAATTTTACCGCAATAAATTGGAATTTACATTCTCGAACAAACGTTGGCTTACGCAAGAAGAAATTGCGAGCAACGAAAAAATTGCGAACCCCAATGCGCTCGGTTTTCATATTCCAGGTTTGTTCGATAAAGTTGTGAACATAGAAAAATGCTATTTGCAAAGCGATGAAAGTAACGAAATCCGCAATTTTATTCGGGAATTTGCCTACGCGCATAATTATACGTTTTTCGACATTCGCAATCACAACGGATTGTTGCGCAATTTGATAATTCGTACCACAACTACCGGCGAAATTATGGTTCTTGTGGCGTTTTATGAAAATGATACTGAAAAAATTACCGCTTTGCTCGAAGCTGTAAAAAATCAATTTCCGCAGATTACATCATTATTATATGTAGTCAATCAAAAGGCAAACGATACCATTCACGACCAAGAAATTCACTGTTACGCAGGGCGGGAATATATTGTGGAAACTATGGAAGGCTTGCAATTCAAAATAGGAGCGAAGTCGTTTTATCAAACAAATTCCGAGCAGGCGCATACATTATATAGTATAGCACGCTCGTTTGCGCAACTTACCGGTAACGAAATCGTGTACGACCTCTACACCGGCACCGGCACAATTGCCAATTTTGTGGCAGCGCAGGCTGCAAAAGTTATTGGCATAGAATACGTGCCCGAAGCAATTGTTGATGCAAAAGAAAATTCGGTGCAAAACAATATTCACAACACCACATTTTACGCCGGCGATATGAAAGATATATTGACCGATGAATTTATAGCCGTCCACGGCACACCCGATGTTATTATAACCGACCCGCCACGTGCCGGAATGCACCCGTCGGTGGTGGAAACTATTTTGCGCTGTGCGCCCAAGCGAATAGTGTATGTAAGTTGCAATCCGGCAACGCAAGCGCGTGATATTCAATTGATGAGCGAACAGTATGCAGTGAAAAAATCGCAGGCGGTTGATATGTTTCCGCATACGCATCATGTGGAAAATGTGGTGGTGTTGGAGAAGAAATAAAAAGTTGTTTTTTTTGTAAAATGTAGTATATTTGCAAAATATGGAATTTGAGTGGGACGAAAATAAAAGAAAGACGAATTTAATAAAACACAATATAGACTTTATTAATGTCAAAGTTGTGTTTAAAGACCCGTATAGAATTGAAAAAATCGACGATAGAAAGGATTACGGAGAAATTAGAGTAAATACTATTGGAAAATTTCAAAACGAAATTATAGTACTTGTTGCACATACAGATAGAAATGGAGTAATTAGAATAATCTCTGCTCGGCAGGCAAATAAAAAAGAAAGGAGTTTATATTATGGCAATAGTTAGATACACAAGTGAAGAACTTGATAAAATGACAGACTTGACAGATTGGGAAAAATTGAGAAATATGACCGATGAAGATATTGATTACTCAGATATTCCCGAATGGACGGCAGAGGATTTTGCCCGTGCCACGCGAGGCGGCGTCCCGCTGGAACACCCCCAAAGAGTAAGCGTTTATGTACGTCCCTCGCTTTTAGCACGTTACCAAAATACCGGAAAAGGTTGGCGAAAACGTTTGTCGGAAAATTTTGAAACGTGGCTATGCCAAACGCAAGGTATTGCTGCTTTGTAAAAAAATAACAACTTAAAACTGTAAAACAATGAAAAAACTAACAACAATTCTATGTAGCGTGCTAATAGCCGCAAGTGCCTTAGCGCAAAACCCCGATAGTACTTATCGCTATTTTCTATGGGGCGGAATTGAAAGCAAAACAAAACCGAAAGAAAGAGAAAATCACTATCGGGTAACGTTTTATAAAGGTAATCCTACGGCGTTGGATAAGTTTAAGTATGACGAAACAGTTCCCGACCCTTCGACTTATGATGTTGGTGTGAAAATTGGCGAAACTGTTTGGGCTACTCGTAATGTTGATGAGTTTGGGAAATTTGCTGCAAATCCGCAAGATGCAGGTAAGTTTTATCAATGGAACTGCAAAGTAGCGTGGAGTGCTACCGAAGAAATCGTAACCGGTTGGGAAGCTACCCCCTCTACCGGCACAACTTGGGAAAAAGCAAACAACCCTTGCCCCACAGGTTGGCGAGTACCAACCAAAGAAGAACAAGAAGCGTTGATAGCCACTGGTGGTACTTGGACTTCCACCTACAACGACTCAAGTGTAGCTGGCTATATGTTTGGCAGTGGCAACAACAGGCTGTTCTTTCCCGCTGCCGGCTATCGTACCAACGGTGGCGCGCTCTTCAACGCAGGTTCGTACGGCTACTATTGGAGCAGTACTGATAATGGCAGTATCTACGCCTATTACTTGTATTTCTACAGCGATAATGCCGGCATGACCGACAATTTCCGTGCAAGCGGGCGATTCGTTCGCTGTGTAAAAGAATAATCTGAACCAGAATTTTTGCAAGATTTAGAGGATTTGCAGGATTTTTAAAATTACCGAGAATGTGAATTTTACATTCTCGGTAATTTTTTGTTTTTGGGAAAAAGTTTGTTATCTTTGTGGTAGAATTTATAAAGAACAATTATGACAACACTAACCAAAAGAGTTGCGAACACTAAAATGCTGAATTACGGCAATGTAATAGACGAGGTTTTGGTGGAATTATTATCGCACAAAAAAAGTAAAAATTTGCAAGATTTGCGAGGGAAAATCTCATTTAGAGATGATTATGATTATAAATCTTTACGCAATTAATAATGATACTTGTAGATACTTCAGTCTTAATAGGCTATTTAAAGGGCGTGAAAGGTAAATCTTACGACATCTTTGATACAATAATTGAGAGTAAAGTGCCTTTTGGTATTTGTCCTCACGTGTATCAAGAATTGTTGCAAGGTGCAAAAAACACACAAGAATTTGATTTGTTGAAAGAATATTTAGACGATATTATTATGTATGATTTGCATTACGGTAAAAAATCATACGAAAATGCAGCATTGATGTATTTGAATTGTCGCAAAGCGGGAATAACACCGAGAAGCAGTATTGATATGATTATTGCACAAACCGCCATAGAAAACAATCTAATTCTTTTCCACAATGATAAAGATTATGGTAATATTGCAAAAATTAACACAAATTTACGATGCTTGTAGAAAAAAATTGCAATAACGTATTGCCATTAAAAAAAAAAAAACAATATTTGTACTAATGTAATCATACAATAATTAATATACATTATTTATATGTCTAAAAATATAGGTAAAATCGTTCAAATCATTGGTCCGGTGGTGGACGTGAGTTTTGAAGAAACCGGCAGTGCATTGCCGCAAATCCTTGATGCGTTGGAAATTCGTAAAGAAAATGGTCAAGTAGTAGTGTTAGAATGTCAGCAACATATTGGCGAAAAAACCGTGCGTTGCGTTGCAATGGATTCCACCGACGGTATGAGCCGTGGTATGGAAGTGGTGGCAACCGGCGCGCAAATTGTGATGCCTGTGGGCGACAAAGTGCGTGGACGTTTGTTCAATGTTACCGGCGATGCCATTGACGGCATTGGCGAAGTGTCGAAAGAAGGCGGGTATCAAATTCACGCTGCGCCGCCGGCTTACGAAAAACTTTCAACCAATTCCGAAATTTTATATACCGGTATTAAAGTAATCGACTTGATTGAGCCGTATGCAAAAGGTGGTAAAATTGGTCTTTTCGGTGGTGCCGGTGTGGGAAAAACGGTACTTATTCAAGAGTTGATTAACAATATCGCAAAAGCATATTCGGGGCTTTCGGTGTTTGCCGGTGTGGGCGAGCGCACTCGTGAAGGAAACGACCTTTTGCGCGAAATGATAGAATCGGGCATTGTGAAATATGGCGATGCCTTTATTGAAAGTCTTGAAAAAGGCGGTTGGGATTTATCGAAAATTGATACCAAAGCATTGGAAGATTCTTCGCTTGCAATGGTGTTCGGGCAAATGAACGAACCTCCGGGCGCACGTGCTCGTGTGGCGCTTTCGGGTCTTACGATTGCCGAAAACTTCCGTGACGGCGACGAGAAAACGGGCGGACGCGATATTCTTTTGTTTGTTGACAATATATTCCGTTTTACGCAGGCAGGTTCTGAGGTATCGGCTCTTTTGGGTCGTATGCCGTCGGCGGTGGGTTATCAGCCTACGCTTGCTACCGAAATGGGTTTCTTGCAAGAACGTATTACATCAACCAAACGAGGCTCAATTACTTCGGTACAAGCAATTTACGTGCCTGCCGACGACTTGACCGACCCTGCTCCGGCAACAGCTTTTGCCCACTTGGACGCAACAACGGTATTGAGCCGTAAAATTGTAGAACTTGGTATTTACCCTGCGGTTGACCCGTTGGAATCTTCATCACGTATATTAACTCCCGAAATTGTAGGCGATGCGCATTATAATACCGCACAACGAGTAATTCAAATTTTGCAACGCAACAAAGAACTTCAAGATATTATTGCAATCCTTGGTATGGACGAACTTTCGGAGGAAGACAAACTTGTGGTACACCGTGCTCGTCGTGTGCAACGTTTCTTGTCGCAACCGTTCCACGTAGCTGAACAATTTACCGGTATGCCGGGTAAACTTGTGTCGATTGAAGATACTATCAAAGGTTTCAATATGATAATTGACGGCGAAGTTGATAAATACCCCGAAGCGGCGTTCAACTTGGTGGGAACGATTGAAGAAGCAATTGAAAAAGGCGAAAAACTTTTGGCTAATCTTAAATAATTGAAAGGTATGGAAATAGAAATTTTAAGTCCAACCGAACAAATTTTTGCAGGTACTGTGAAACAAGTAAATCTACCGGGCACAAACGGCTCGTTTGAAATACTTGAAAATCATGCACCTATAATATCAACGCTTACGCAAGGCGAGGTGCGAATTGTAGATTCGCAAGGCGAAAAACACGCATTCGCAATTACCGGCGGAGTGGTGGAACAGTCGAATCATAAAGTGCTTTTGCTTGTTGATTGATTTTATGAAGAGGTAGTCAAAAGACCGTCATTCCTGCGAAGGCAGGAACCTCCTAAATAACAATGGATTGCTTCGTTCCTCGCAATGACGCTCGAATAAACGTCATTGCGAGGAACGAAGCAATCTAAATTTTAAATTACGTATGTACTATGGTTGCTCAAAAACAAAAATCAATACTTTTTACACCAATGCTTAACTCTACGTTTTTTGTCGTAGTGTCGGCACTTGATGAATTTAGTTTTTGCGCTGCGCTCAACGAAAAATTGGGAATACAATTGCGCACAGCACCATTGGTGGATGAAACTACTGCGCACAATGTGTACACGAGTAACGATGAATTACATCACATTTCGATTGACGTATTGCCCAATAAATCAATGCGTAACGTGTGTGTTGATTTTTTAGAAAATATTGATTACATCATTCGGGCAAATACCATTTCGACTGAAAGTGAAGCGCACAACTTTCAAGAACAATTGCTGAGTATAGAGCAATGTACGTTTGTTCAGAAACTTGACCTTTCAAAATTTACTGCAAAACAGGTAAAACAATTGCAGCTTTTGTTTGTGTAGAAATTATTTAACGGTTAATATGAGGCTGTCCTAAAAGTCAAATGATTTTTCCAATTGCTTACAATTTGTAAGCGACAGCGCAAAAGGTGCAGAGCACCGAAA
>WQTX01000077.1 GCA_009786075.1 Bacteroidota bacterium
GGAGTATTCCCACAAGCCACAAAACTACCTGCAATTCCAAGCGAAATTCCTGCAATAGTAACCACCTTTCCAAGTTGTTGGCGTTTGCGCAATTCGCTTTCTAAGTAACGCACTTCTTGCTCGCATTTGGGGCAAGTGCCTTTACATTCGCCTTGAAACGTGCACTCCGAAGTTACGAGCGTTATGTCGTTTTTTTCGGCAATTTGTTGACGAATTTCTTTTAGAATTTTGCAGGTTCGTTTTCCGCGGGTCATGGTGCTTGTTTTGAATAATTTACAAATATAGGGATTTTTTTGTGTGATTGTTTTTAATTTTCGAATTTTCATCAATTCGCACATCCCCTTGTAGAGACGTAGCGTGCTACGTCTCCATGGTTTCGTGCAACGCACCGAAACTTTCGATACCACAATTGGTTTCTTCGCTTTGCTTGAAACAGGGGGAGACGTAGCACGCTACGTCTCTACAAAGAACTCAACACCTTCTGAAAAACCGCCACATTTTCAAACCCCTCACTTCGTTTCAACCAATCAATTTTCGTACACGTATGCAAAAATCCGCACGAACGAAACAGCGCAACGCTCGCCTCATTTGTTTCGGGCACGTCAGCGTAAATTTGGTGCAACAATAACTGTTCTTTGCAGTAACGCAACATACAATCAATAGCTTTACGGGCAAAGTGCCGACCGCAAAAATCTTTATCAATAAAAATTGCAAGTCCGGCACGGCTGTGCAGCGGGTCGAAATCGTATAAATCTACCATGCCCACAGGTTTCGATAGTTCCACGCTTTCTATCATAAGCCGCAATTGTTTTACGCTGTAAATATCTAAGTGTGCGTTGGCAATATATTCACTCAAAACTTCACGTGAAAAAGGCGTTGTGGTGCAACCCACCGACCACAATTCGGTACAATTTTCCCATTCATAGAGCAATTCCAAATCGTTCGTTTCCAAAGCGCGGAGCGTAATTTCGGGTGTTTTTAGGCAAGAATTATACATAATCGCAATAAATTTATATAACCGCTAAAAATTCGTCGTGTCTTTCTGTCGTCGTGCCTTCGTGTTTACTCTAAAAACGCGCTTGCGCGCAAAAAATAAACACGAAGACACAAAGGCATGAAGACACGAAGTTTTTTTTCGTGCATAATTTGAGTTACATTGATGTAAAATTAAAACATTTATCGTATCTTTGCAAGATTAAATCGAAAAAAATATAGTTTTATGGCAGAAAAACAAAAAACAGTATCGCAAGATGTCGTTTTTTTAGGCACAGGATTACACACCGGTGTGGAATGCACTGCGACAGTAAAAGCCGCCGCCGCCGGTGAAGGAATAAAATTTAAACGGATTGATTTAGAAAACACGCCAATCATTCCGGCATTAGCCGAAAATGTGGTTGATACCGCTCGTGGAACGGTGTTGGGCGTAAAAGATGCTACCGTGAGCACCATTGAACATTTAATGGCAGCATTGCAAGCATTGCACATTGATAATGCGATAATAGAAATTGACGGTCCCGAAATGCCGATTTTAACCGGAAATGCCCGTCCGTTTTTCGATGGGTTGAAAAATGCCGGTACTACCGAATTAGACGCCAATAGAGAATATTATGAAGTAACCGAAAAAATTGTATATAGCGAGCCCGAACGTGGCGTAGAAATTGTTGCTTACCCATGCGATACATTTAAAGTTGATGTAAAAATCAATTACGATTCGCCGCTTTTGCGCAACCAATACGCAAGCCTTGATTGTTTATGCAAATTTGACGAGGAAATTGCCGATTGCCGCACATTTTGTTTCTTCAAAGAAATAGAAATGTTAGCGCAAGCAAACCTTATAAAAGGCGGCGATTTGGAAAATGCGATTGTTATCGTAGAAAAACAAATCAATCAAGCCGATGTGGACAAAGTGGCAAAATTGTTGAATAAAGAAAATCTGTACGTTGCCGAAAAAGGCTATGCGTGTACTCCCGATTTGTACTTCAACAACGAACCTGCCCGCCATAAATTGCTTGATATAATAGGCGATTTGACGTTGGCAGGCATGCCAATAAAAGGTCATATTATTGCCACGCTTCCCGGACATAAAGCAAATACCGAATTTGCAAAACTTATTCGCAAAGAAATAAAAGGTCGTCGTGGTCAGCAAGCGCCGCGTATTGATATAAATGCCGTGCCGTTGTACGATATTAATCAAATTAAAAAAATATTGCCGCATCGTTACCCGTTCCAATTAGTCGATAAGATTATGAGTATTTCGGAAGACGAGATTGTGGGTATAAAAAATGTAACCAACAACGAACCGTTTTTTCAAGGACACTTTCCCGAAGAACCTGTAATGCCGGGCGTGTTGCACATAGAGGCAATGGCGCAATGCGGCGGAGTTCTTGCACTGAGCAGCGTAGAAGAACCCGAACGATGGTCGACCTATTTTGTGTCGATGGACAAAATTAAATTCCGCCGGAAAGTAGTGCCGGGCGATGTGTTGGTGTTTAAATTAAAATTAATCAGTCCTATTCGTAGAGGAATTGTTCACATGAGTTGTCTTGCATTTGTGGGCAACCAGCTTGCCACCGAAGCGGAGTTGATGGCTCAAATAGTTAAAAATAAATAAATAAAAGATAATAATTTGACAAAAAAATAGATAAACATAGATAAAACGCTACGCTGATAAATGTGCTTCGCACGATAAATTTATCGCCGCAGGCATTTATCAGCAAAGCGTTTTATCGCGAAGCATTTATCTAATATTTAATAATAGTAATCTCACAACACTAAAAATATAATATTATGTCTCAACCAGTTGCATACATACACCCCGACGCAAAAATTGGCGCACATGTTACCGTATCTCCTTTTGCTTATATCAGTGGCGATGTAGTAATAGGCGATGGCACATGGATTGGTCCAAGTACAACAATTTTAGATGGTGCCCGTATCGGGAAAAACTGTCAAGTTTTCCCCGGAGCGGTTATTTCTGCTGTTCCGCAAGACCTTAAATTTGCGGGGGAATACACCACCACCGAAATTGGCGACCGCACGATTATTCGCGAGTGTGTAACTATTCACCGAGGCACAACCGATAAAATGAAAACCGTAGTAGGTTCCGATTGTTTGCTTATGGGGTATGTGCACATAGCACACGATTGTATTGTGGGCAATCACTGTATTTTTGCAAATTATGCAGCTCTTTCGGGACATTGCGTGGTGGGCGATTATGCAATCCTTGAAGGTCAAGCCGGTGCAGGGCAATTTGTACACATTGGCGCACATGCGTTTATTGGAGGCACAACAGCTATTCGCAAAAATGTACCGCCATTTGTAAAAGCCGCTCGCGAACCAATTAGTTATATGGGTATCAATGCCATAGGACTTCGTAGAAGAGGTTTTTCGGAAGAGAAAATTAATACCATACAAGATATTTATCGTGTATTATTCCAAAAAGGCGTGAATATTTCGCAAGCATTGGAAATTATAAAACGAGAATTCCCCGAATCGCCCGAACGCGAGCAAATTATTGATTTTGTGCTTATGTCGGACAGGGGGATTATTAATAGGGGGTAAATTCGATTTTCAATTGTAAATTATAAATTGGCTGCATCGGAAAACGATGCGGCTTTTTTGTTTTTTCATTTTCACTTCAATTCCAATTTATCAATTTTATTCCCAACAGAAAACTCTTTCATTTCGGTTTCCAATGAGTCAAAATCTTCACGACAAACTTTTTTGACAATTTCGCCGTCTTTCAACAAAAATATTTCATCGCACGTGTCGCTCAAAGTTGAAAATATATGTGAAGATATAATTACCGTTTTTCCCAATTCCTTCAATTTGTGAACAAGTTCAGTAATGATTATATTGCTGTGAATATCAACGCCATTGAAAGGCTCGTCAAGTATAAAATATTGATTTTCCTGTAAAAGAATTGCCAGCAAAGCCAATTTCTTTTTCATTCCCGTGGAATACGTCGAGGCATATTGATTTAGCGGCAAATCAAATATATTTTTTTCGTCAATGTTTGACAGTTCTTTTTTTCGTGCGTTACAAAGTAATCGAATATATTCTTTCCCTGTAATTTTTGAAAAGAAAAACGGCTCGGTTAATAATAAACCCAAATAATTTTTCAACGGATTAAGTTCTGAATTTATTTGTCCGTCGTAGTTTTCCAAACCTGCAATACAGCGGAATAATGTTGTTTTTCCTGCGCCGTTTTCGCCTACAATTCCATAAACTTTTCCTTTATCGAATTGAACGGTTATGTTTTTCAAAACTTGCTTTGTTCCGAAGTTTTTATATAGATTTTGTACGCTTATCATTGTAAAAATACGTTAAGTTTTTTCGTTGATTGAATAGCAAAAAATGGGATTGTTACAATAAGGAAAGGAGGAATGAGCAAACAAAGAACTATAATTATTGATACTCCCGGATTTGCTTCATTGGGGAAATCCGAATATTTTGCCAAAATAAGAGTTGTGAGATACAAATATCCTAAAAAGAGAAAGAGAAGTAAAGTCCCAAGATTTTCAAAATAGAAAATGCCCAACAAAAGAATTATAGGGCTACACAAACAAAACGAAAACAAAAAAGCCGTTTTGATTTTTTCGATTAAAAATTGTGTGGCTGTTAAACTGTGTGACCATACAAAATAAACCTTTTCGGGTTTATGATAATAGGTTAATACAGAGAGAAATACAAGCAGTAATGCAAAAATTCCAAGATTGAAATTATCGACAATTATAGCAATTACGACAATTGCGTAAGCAATGGGAAACATAAAAAAAGTATTGCGGAAACCAACAGTAAATTCAAACGGTTTTTTGTAAAATGGCGTTGGAATTACCATATTATACGTTGTTTTAAAATTCAATAATGCTAACAAAACAGCAGCTACAACGAGGGAAATTATCAAATAAAATTCCTGTTTATAAAGAAGAAAAATCGCAAACGGCACGGTAATTATTACGTTTTCCAAAATCCTTACTTTTCTATATTGTGAATTTTCAAAATGAAATTTTAAAAAATCGTTTCGTTTGATTTCACTCAATTGCGCTGCAAAAAATAAAGAAACAAAAACGTACAAATATGGTGCATAAATTGGCACTAAGTGAAACAAATATATTGATAATCCAACAAAAGCAAGTAATATAAGTAATGCTATCAAATAACCGACTATCGGACGAGAGCCGTCCGATAATTTTCTTTTATTCATTGTGTATTGTAGTTTGAAATATTCTTTCATCATATTTTATTCCAAATCTACCATGTTTGGTTTTATTTTTTTATTCATTGTCGAAAATTCCCACTTGTATTTTTTTGCAAAAATAAATAAGGAAATCAAACGACAATCAGCAAAGGCAATGTCCAAACAGTATTGGCAGCCAAAAAAGCAACGATAACGCAAACAGGATATTTCCAAAATTTGTTGTCTTTTCCCAAAACACTCTCTAAAAAGCGCATAATTTATAGTTTAATTTTTTACTTTTTTTGTAATTTAAGTTTGCAATCTAATTATCGTTTGTTAAACACAAGTTTCAAATTCTGTGTTTCATACAATTTGAATTTTCTATCGGAAGAAATGACAGGTATTTTATCGGAAATTGCTTGTGCAATAATTGTGTGGTCATTTGGGTCTTTGTGCTCAAGTGCCGGATTTAACGTTGCGTAAGCAAACAAATGTTCTTTTTGTATAGGCTTAATCTCATAATTCAATTCTTCGATTGTATCGAATATATCTTTATAGGTCTTGTATTTTTGTTTTTGTAACTCGCCGTTTTTATGCAGTAAAATTAATTCACGAACGACAACTGTGCTCACATAAAAAGAGTTGGAGTAATCTTCCAAAATAGCTTCAACATTTTTATCTATTTCATCTCGCTGATTGAGTAAAATAAAAACTAATATGTTGGTATCTAAATAATATCTCATAATTATCGCAATACAGCACGCATATTTATAATTGTACTACCTATGCCATTGGGATTTTTCTCCCAAAACAATGTTGTTTTCGATTTTGGTTTCTCACTTACTTTTTTTCCTTTCGATAAACTTTGTTTTACCGGTGCCTCTTTGGTTATTGTTGTCATAACTCTACCATTTTAGTTTTTTGCAAAGATACTATAATTTATTCAAAAAATACAATTTTGCTAATCCGCAAATTCTTTCATTTGTGTAATTTCATTGCACAAACTTACAATATGTTTGCACTCCAAAAGTAGCAAACAATGACAATTTTCCCACCCGAAAACGGCACAGTTACCGAACAAGGCAATCACCGTGATTTGTATGCACAGCAAGGGCGGTATTTTCAAATGTGGGAAAAGCAGAAGCCGGTGTTGTGATGGTACATCATAAAACGCTTTATTCTGCCTTTGAAAAGATTGTGAAAGGAGAGGCAACACTAATTTCCACGTGGTACAATCAAAAACTTGCATTTACATAATTTAATTCATAATTTATAATTCATAATTTATAATTAATTGTACTTTTGCCAAAATTTTCTATATGAGCAAAAAAGACCGGTGGAAAAAAATTCGACGGAAAATTAAATACCCAATTTTAGTTTTCTATATTCGTATTTTTATGTTCACACTTCGTTTTATTCCCCGCCGTCCGTTGCTTGCCTATCATGCAATGTGGGCGCGTTTTGCATTTAAAATGCTTCGCAAAGAACGTACAAAAACCATTAATAATTTAACCGAAATTTTTGGACACGAAAAAACTCCGAAAGAAATTTGGCGTATGGCACAAGATGTGTTTGTGAACCAAACCATAAATTTTACCGATTATATTGCTACGGCACACTACACAAAATTGTCGCAATTTAAGTTTTTCGACATTGTGGGCGAAGAAAATTTGAAACAAGAATACGAAAAAGGCAAGGGCGTGATTTGCCTGCTGAGCCACACCGGCGCATGGGAATTTTCGGCTATTTTGCCGCCGCTTATGGGTTACACCACATCAGCAGTAAGCCGTTCGCTACCCAACCAAGCTATCGACAAACTGATAGTTGAAGCCCGTGAACGCCGCGGAATGAAAAATATAACGCGCGGCGGTGGTTACAAAGTGCTGTTGGAACACATCAATAAAGGTGATTGTTTTATTATCATGATTGACCAAGACACCAAGACTAAAGGCGTGTTTGTCGATTTTTTCGGTAAAAAAGCCTTTACACCGCTTGGTGCTGCTATTCTTGCGAAAAAAACCGGCGCTCCGGTAGTCCCCATGTTTATGCACCGCACTCCCGAAAATAGATATGTATTTACCATTCAACCGGCAATTCCCTACGTGGAAACAGGCGATGATGAGGTTGATTTTCAATACAATACACAGCAATACACCACAAGTATTGAAAATTTTATACGACAACACCCCACACAATGGGTGTGGATGCACGAACGATGGAAAACAACCGAAGAACAAGTAGAAAAATATAGTAGTGATAAAAAAATTGTGGTGGAAAAAATTAAATGAAAGCCCCCTCCCAACCTCCCCCTCAGGGGGAGGAGAAGGAAAGGCGGTGCTTCGGCAAGTCCCCCTTGAGGGGGATTTAGGGGGCTTGCGAGCTGTTTTTCCGGGAAGTTTCGACCCCTTTACTTTTGGGCACAAAGCAATTGTTGAGCAGGCATTGCCGCTGTTCGACACTGTTATTATTGCAATTGGGGTAAACAACACTAAAAAATCACTCTTTTCGGTTGAGCAACGGGTGGCGCATATTCGAGCAGTTTTTGCCGGTAATCCAAAAATAGAAGTTGCAACGTACGATACGCTTACCATTGATTTTTGCAAAACGCAAAACGCAAATTTTATTATACGAGGCGTACGCAATAGCATTGATTTTGAATTTGAAAAATCAATTGCGCAGGCAAATTCAGAAATGTGCCCCGAAGTGCAAACGCTGTTTTTTACCACTCCGGCGCAATTTTCGCATATTTCATCGTCAATTGTGCGCGATTTGATACAATATAAACGCAGTGTTGAGAGTTATATACCAAATTCAGATATTTTATTGTAAGTAATGAAAAATAATTATTATCACGTTATTTAAAAATTGGATTGCTTCGTTCCTCGCAATGACGCTCTTTTGAGGTTTTGTGCTAACTTTCGAAGTAGCGTCATTGCGAGGGACGAAGCAATCTATTGTTGATATGCTATGAGTACTATGTTGAAAAAAATCGCTATTTTGTGTCTTGTATTCTTCTGCACATCAAATATTGTGTTTGCCCAAAAATCCCTCTGCACCATACAAGGCACAGCACCCGATTATGCCAATCAAACAATTATTGTTTACACCTATTCCGATTATTTTACGAAACTTGAAGAAAAATTGACATCGTTTACCGTTGATGCGCAAGGTAATTTTTCGGCATCGTTCCCGTGTGCCGCTGTGAATGAAATTTTTATGTATTTAGGTGTGTATAAGTGTTTTGTATATGCCGTTCCTAATAAAAAAATGGAACTTTTGCTGCCGCCGCTTATTGAAAAAGATTTGATTGACGAATTTAACCCTTACTTCAAACACGAAGATTTGAGCATTGGCGTTCTCAACGATTCCGATGGCGGATTGAATGAACTGTTACTTGATTTTACAAGCGAATTTTCAACTTTTGTGGAAAATAATTTTCAGGCATTGTATCAATTGCATGAAAAAAGGTATGTTGACACTTTGGCGTATCGTTTAAACGACATTTTTGCACCGCACAAAGGCAATGTGTTTTTTGAAAATTACAAAAATTACGAACTCAATCGCCTGCGTTACATGGTGTATATGCGCGACCCAATGGCTGTTACACGCCGTTATTATTTGAACAAACCAATTTTGTACAACAATGCTGCCTATATGGATTTATTCCAGCAAATGTGGCGTAACTATTTGCTTAACAATCATTTAAAAGGCATGGGCAAAGATATGAAAACGGCAATTATTTATGGTAAAAGTCCGCACATGTTTGCCGAAGTTATGGAAAAACAAATTGCATTTCGCAACGATACACTCAAAGAATTGCTCTTGTTACAGTGTTTGGACGATTGTTTCAAAATGCCCGATGTGTTTCCGCCGCGAACTGTGAAGCAAACGCTTGATTCGCTGATGCTTATAACCAAAGTGCCCGAACACAAACAAATAGCACAAAATATTTGGCGCAAGCGCAATGTGCTTGCCGTTGGCGATACTATTACCGATTTTTGGCTTGTCAATAAAGATAGCGTGCCGTTTAATCTTGAAAAATTCAAAGGTAAATATGTGTATATAAATTATTGCAGGTCTGATAATTATGCCTGCGTGCAAGATTATCGGGTGATGCAGGAAATGAATAAAAAAACCAAGCGTGATTTGCACATTGTAACGTTGAGTGCCGAAAAGAATTTTGAAGCGTTTCAAGAATTTGTAAGCGCCAATCCGCAGTACAATTGGACGTTCCTGTACGTAGCCGACCACCCCGAAGTGCTGCAAGCCTATCGCCTAAAAGCCATGCCAAGCTATATGCTTTTAGACCCCGACGGCAATCTTGTGCTTCGCTCGGCACCAACACCGCTCGATAATTTTCAGCAAAAATTTGCTGATATTATTATCGAAAAACGCAAAAGAGATGCTGAAAATAAAAAACGGGAACAGAAGTATAAGATGTGGTAAGGAAAATCACGGAATTTTAATTCTTTCTAAACACAATAGACTGCCCCCGAACCTGCCGCACCAATTTATTCATTTCGTTCCATTTTTCGTAATCTTCGGTGGGGAGCGTTATAAAATTTTCATGATAATCAATGTCTATCAATAATTGGTTTTTATTGTGTGTGTAGTGCACTTTCAATGCGAATAATGGGTGTGTGAAATCAATATTTTCGGGCAGGTGTGAGATGCTGTATTCTTTGGGTATATTGATAATTTGCGTGCACAGCCAGCCGCCTTTGTTTGAAAGCGAAAAGGGGTATTTCCGTTTGGCAATATCTATGCTTGTTTCCACCGTTTTACCGAAATATGGTTTCATATACAATTCGTCGGCTATTTCTATGATATAATCTCGGAGCTCGAAATTAGCATAAAAACATAAGGGATTGTCCACTGCGTAAATATCGGTGTGCTGTAAATTGTAAACGGTGGATTTGGGGAACCCCTCGCCGTCGAGCATATTTTGATAAAACCGTTGTTTTTCGCTGTTCGATTTATGCGCCAATGCGTAGGCAATTGCGTTTTTGTAATTGCCATTGTAACAAGTAGTGTCGGTTATTTTCAGGCTTGTGCCGTCAATATTTATTACCATGCTTTGCTGCACAAGGTTGAATGAGTGGGGAATTTCGTACACCCGGTACGTGCTGCTGTCTATGCTTATCAAACACTGCTTCCCCTGTATGGCGCTTGGGGCATATTCTATGCTTTGGTATTCCGAAGTGGCATCGAGAATATAGTCTTTGCCGTTCGCGCCGGCGTAATGCAAAATCATGTGGTTATCTACAACAGGCGACGGCAGTTCGGTATATTTGTAGGGCAAACGTGATGTTCCCACCCACGTGATGTGCGATTGAATACCAATACCGTCGAGCATTGTTTTCATCAAATTCGACATACCTTTGCAGTCGCCGTAGCGTTTGTTGAACACCTGTGCCGCACCTTCGGGAACAAGCCCTTTATCGCCGTCTTCTATGGCTACGTAGCGAATGTTGTGTTGCACCCAATCATAAACGGCTTTTACTTTATCAAATTCGGTAGTTTTTCCTGCGGTAATGCTGTCGGTCAGGAGTTTTACGGCAGGTTCGGGAGTTTGGTCAATTGCTTTGATATAGCCATAATACAGGTTATGCAAATTATCGAGCGAGGTAAGTACCTCAATGGTGCCGGTTTTTGTTGTGTAACTGCCTATGCGCGGCACTATGTGCGGAATGTATGCCAACCGTGCCCGTACATTTTTTTCATGTTCCATTTGCGGAATGTTTCGCATGGTGTAGGTTATGACGGTGTTTTTTGCATTTTTTTTGATAACGGTTTCCAATGTTTCGGGCACAATGCCGTATTGGTTGAATAGCATTTCCACATTGTTGTCGTAATTGATACGCGCTTCCGACACTTCGGTTGCCGGACCATTGGTAAAGAAAAAAGGGTGTATAAAATAGAGCGAATTTATTTTTTTCTTCGTCTTATACACGGTTTTACTGCCTTTCGACAGTGCCGGAAACACAAAACTACAAGCGCGGCTATCGTCGTAAAAAATAAAATCGGCAATATCGGAATAGTAATTAAATTGTTTGACAGGGATTTTTTTGTATTTATTCCCCTCAGGCACAAGCGTGTAGGCTTCAATGCTCAATAGCGTATCAATGGGGGAATACCGTATTTGCTCCTTACCGTCGAAGGTTTGGTCGGTTAAATATATGCGTTCGAGGTATTCTTCCTGATATATTTCGGGTTTTCCGCCAACCATGGCAATGTGTAACGATTGCTTTAAACTAATATCAACTACTTTTTGGTTGGGGTATTTATTTTGGTAATATTGCAATTCTGCCGCCGGATTAGCGGCGAGCAGTCCGAGAGCGCAAAGGGTATAAAAAAGAGTGATTATTATTTTTATCATTTTCTTTTAATGCTTAATTTCAGCCACCATCAATCCACTAACATACTCGCGAGTGTATTGCAACTTACCGTTTTTATCATAATATTTGCATACGCCATGACGGGAATTACATTCATATTGTTCTTCATATTCAAGTTTGCCGTTGTCGTAATACGATTTTGCTGTTCCTTGTTTATCGCCGTTGACGTAATTTGCGGTGAATGTCAATGTGCCGTTGGGTGCGTATGATTTATATTCGCCGTTGTATTCGCCGTTTGTGTAGTTTGCTTCTACGTGAATAGCACCGTTGGTATGCCATGTTTTACAAGTTCCGTCGAGACGACCATAGTTAAAACCTGCTTCTATTGATTTATTGCCATTCTGATAATACGCTACCAACGTATTTTTATCTTTGTCTAATTTTTTTTCTACCGGATTACCCGCTTTGTCTAAGTAGGTATAACCCGAAACATAACCGCTTTCATGCAGATAACCATAACGGAACGAACCGTCCATAGCATAATGATTTCTTGCCGTCAAATCTCCATTGCTATCGTAGATATATTCCGCCATTTTTCCGCCGTTTTTATAATATGAGGTGCTTTTTAGCAGCGTTCCCAACATATATTCTTCCTCTTTCGATATGCCGCCTTCGGGGTAATAATCTCTTGAAATGCCGTGTTTTTTACCAAGTACATAATTTTCTTCCGACGATTTTTTACCATCGCCGTAGTACCACACAAACAAGCCGTCTTCGACATCGTCTATGTAATTTCCTTTAAATGTCAAAACTCCGTTTGGCGAATATTTTTCTAAAACACCTTCATATTTTCCACCCACTATGGGTGCCCGGTAACGCACCGCGCCATTCGAGTGTTTCAATAGCAATAGTCCATTTCCGTTTTTCAATTCGCAATTATTTGTTATTTGTCCGGTGCTATCGTAGGTTATGTATGCATACAACCGCCCTTCAACAAACTGTTTTTTCAGTTTCAATTTTCCATCAACGGTATATTCTTCTTCCCAACCTTGCAGTTCGCCGCCGCCGTTTCCGTAATACGAAATTTCAGATACCACGCCATTATCTAAAAATTCTTTCCACTCTCCTACTTTTTTACCGGCTTTATAATAGCCTTCACTCTTTTTATTGCCGCTTTCATAGTATTTAACATACAATCCGTCTAATTCATCATCACTATAATAACAATTGACGAACACCGTACCATTAGAGTAATAATTGAAAAATTCTCCGTTCGTTTTATCTTTTTGGAAATTTTCGGTATACCACACTCTGCCTTGACTGTCATAGCCAGTCCAAGTGCCTTCGTTCAGTCCGTTTTTCAATACTCCCGTTTTGCGCACTGCGCCGTTCGGGTAATAGGTTGCAAATGTGCCGTCTTTTAAAGAAGATGTACGGGTTTTTTCGCCGGCTTTATTGTAGTAAATATATGATTCTTCTTTGCCGTTTTTGTATGTTGTAGTGTAATACAGTTTTCCGTCGGTATCGTAATAATAAGCCGTGCCATGTAGTTCACCTTTATCATTGTAAAAAACCGAATCTTTCAACACGCCGTTGGAATAATAATCTTTGTACCAACCCGATAATAACCCTGCATTATTGTACGAATGAACAGATTTTAATTGTCCGTTGGGGTACCATTCTTTTTGTTCGCCCACTTGTTTTCCGTTGCGGTAATTCTGCAAATCGCTTCGTGCGCCTGTTCTATGATGATAGGTAGCCACACCGTCGAGATTGTCATTTTTGGCTACGCCGTCAAGCGATTGTGTGCCATTGGCAAAGTAGGTATCATATTTTCCGTTCAACTTACCGTCTACATAATTGGAAACAACGCGTTTTTGCCCATTGTCGAAATAGGTTATTTTGCCGGTGTGTTCGTTATTTTTATAAAAATTAGTAGCTGTTAATTGTCCCGAAGGATTGTAGAAATAAGCAGTATCAATAGATTCTTCTTTTGTGTATGTTACTCTGCTTGCAAGCACGCCATTGGTGTGATAATTCAAAATCACTCCGTGCAATTCGCCGTTTTTTAACGCACCTTTTCGTTCTATTCCGCCCATTGTGTTGTACGACACAAAATCAGCTTCCGACCCGTCCGGCGAATAGTTAACAATAGCTTTAAGCTGTCCGTTGTTGTAATATACTGTCCATGTTCCGGTAAGGATTTTTTTGCCGGCATCGGCATATTGCCCAAATTCATCTATTCCTCCCGACCGGAAAAACGTATAATAATTCTTGTCTGCCGGATTAAACAAATTCGTTCTTCCTTTATTGATATAATCGCCTGCCCAATTGAGATAATTAGAAATAGGAGTTTTATTTTTCTTGGCTGTTGCCGCCACCGTTTTGTCGTTCGAAAAGCGCATAGAATTTACAATATACGGCTCTATATAATTCTTTTTGGTTAGTTCGCTAAAAAAAGGAACATAGAATTGGTTGTAAATATCGGTTGCTGAGGCATCTACGTGCACGTTTTCTATCAAAAATTGCAATTGCCGTGTGGTAGTTAAATCAATTTTTGTTTTGGGTTTAAAATTTTTATTTTGCACAAAATTCGATTTAATCATTGTTTCCAAATCGGTAAACCGGCTGTTGATAGCATCGGTGGAAGCAGGCTGCACGCCGCCTTTCGATGTTTTGTTAATTTCGTCGGCAAACACACCGCTTATTGCCCCTTCGAACGCTACCATAGTATTATAGCATTGCGTTTCGTTCCCCAAATTGGTTGCAAAAGCCAAACACAGCATGGCTGGCACGGTGCGCCCTTTGGCATAATTTATTGCCCCCAAAAGGTAATGACTTCTGTAATGATAAGGATTGATGCGAATTGCCCGTTGTAAAACCTCTTCGGCTTCATCGTATTTTCCGGCACGGAACAGGCACAGAGCATAACTGTAACCTACGTTACTCAAATGCGAATATTTTTGATATACTTCTTCATACATTTCTATACTTTCGTCGGTTCTGTCCATTTTATCGAGCAACGAAGCCCGCAAAATGTAATAATCCACAGCGTGTGTACCCAAATTCGCCGCCATTGCATTCAAAGCATTCAGTGCGTCTTCATTTTTGTCCATAGCACTGTACGACAATGCTATTTCGTACAACGCCAAAGAATACAGCGAATCGTTCGGGTTTACTTTCCGGTATTCGGCAATTGCGGCTTCGTATTTTTCGTTATCGTGCAATTGTATGCCGTTGTTTATATGCGTTTGTGCATCAATGTATTTGATTGAAGGAGTTTGCGCCCACAGGCATACGCTTAAAAATATGCTTAGCGGTAAAGACAGGAAATATTTCATACGCTTTTTAATAAATGATTTTGAAAAATTTTAGCACAAAAATAAGAAAAAAACTGTTTTTAGCAACGCAGTTAACGCAGATTAAACAGATTTACACGGATTTTTATTTAAAAAAATAACCTTTATTGAGGTAAATTTTTATACCTTTGCAAAAAACACACATAATGAACGAACAAACCGTAACAATTTCCGATATTGAAAAAATATTCAATTCCGACAATCAAGAACTTGTTTTACAATCACTTGAACTTATTCGTGATGTGGGCAACGAACAAATCTTTGAGTTTCTTGTTCAGCAATTATTGACGCAGAAAAATCACGAAATTCAGCAGGCAATCGTTTCCTGTTTGGTTGATGTGAAAAATCCCCGTTGTGCCAAAATTCTGTGTTCATATATTGAAAATCCTGCGTATTCGGCTCAAAAATCATTGCTATTTTCTATTGCATGGCAGTCGGCACTGGATTTTTCGAGTTTGAGCAGTTGTGCCGTTGCAAGCATTTGTAGCGGCGATTTTACAACGGCATTTGAAGCGCACACGCTTTTGGAACACATTGCCGACACAATTTCTACCGAAGAAAAACAGGAATATACCCGGCAACTCAAAAAAGCATTGTTGCAATGCACTGATTTTCAGAAAGAAATGTTGCTCAACGAAAGCGTTGCACTTTTGGAGGAAATAGATAACGAAGCTCTTCTGGAAGAAATGGAGTAGTTTAGGAGACGAGGAGACAAGGTTTTAGGAGACGAGGCATTAGACCACAAACAATGAATATCTATCGAAAATCCTAATATCTATAAATATTCCTATAACCTAAAATCCTAATCCAATGTCGTTTAGTTAAGAAAATATTCTTCGTGTCTTTCTGTCTTCGTGCCTTCGTGTTTACTCTAAAAAAACGCGCTTGCGCGCAAAAAATGAACA
>WQTX01000078.1 GCA_009786075.1 Bacteroidota bacterium
TTTTTGATAGAACCTGCGGCATATTGCCCGTCTGCTGTGCCTTCTACTGCGCCGACAAGTCTGCCTTTTGCAGTTGTTATTGCAGTGTTAAGAGCTGTTTTGTCGGGTTTAGCAATTTTCGTAGCTTCGAATATTGAAACCGCATTGTTAAGAGCTGTTACAGCAGCGGTTATTTGAGCTTGTGTAGTAGCCGTTGATAATACGCCTTGTGCATCTGCAAGGGCTTTTTTCATATCGGCAACTGCCGTAGCAGGGTAGTCACCGGCGGTAGGAGTAGCCGCACATGAATTTGCATCGGCAGCTTTTGGTGTAGCTGCGGCAATTGCATCTTGAAGCGGTTTTTTATCAAGCGTATTTTTAGCATTATCGAAATCCGATATAGCCGTAGTTAATGTCGAAGTAGCATTGGTTACGCTAAGAACACAGCCATCATTATACACACCTTCGGCAACGGCTATTGCATCTTCAAGTTTTTTGATAGAACCTGCGGCATATTGCCCGTCTGCTGTGCCTTCTACTGCGCCGACAAGTCTGCCTTTTGCAGTTGTTATTGCAGTGTTAAGAGCTGTTTTATCGGGTTTCGTGATTTTCGTGGTTTTGAATGTATTGATTGCAGTTTGCAGTTTCGAAGCAGCACCGTCTATTTCGGTTTGTACGGTTGCTGTCAATGAAAGTTTTGCTGTTGTAATGGCATCGTTGAGGTCTTTAATCGCGCCTGCGGTGTAGTCGCCGCCTTCTCCACAAGGTTTTGATGCGGCGAGCAGTTCGGCTTCTTTTATTGCGTCTTGGAGTGCGGTTTTGTCGATTACTACACCACGTATTACTTCTACGGTGAAAGTTGGCAGGTTCAATACTGTTGTATTACCTTTGTTCTGTCCATCTAAATTCTGCAACAATATCATTTGCGATTTGTTGTCGGTTCCTACCTGTGCATTTACAATCGGCAATTCTATTACTATATTGAATGGCGTACCTGCATAAATGGTTTGAGGGTACTGCCATGGGTCATCGGGGTCGGATAATTCCAGCCAATAACCACCGGGACCGGCATTAGCCGAAAGATCCATTACTTGCACTTGAAAAGTGTATGCACTCATTTGCGACTCGGAATTACCTATCATGGTAATTTTTACCTTATCGCCCGGTTTAAGAGGGTCTGTTCCGGCAGGGAAACGTGCAAACGCGCCTCTGTTTTCATCAGCATCGTAGTATTCGAGTATATATTTTCCTACTTGAGTTGCTTCATATACTACGGTATAGCTGTCGAATGCTGTACCTTGCAGTTTTAGTACAATCAGTTTTTCGCCTTTGGCTTTTGCTGCTGTGCTTACACCATCCATTACCAATGAATACGAACCGCCGGGAGCGTCTTTTTCTACGGTAAGTTTTGCGGTTATTTCAAATGGTACTCCGGCTTTAATATTGCCATCGACAACACCTGCACCGCTGAATTTTACATAGTCGGTTTTTCCGTCATAAGCAGCATCTTGAATCGATGCTTGCAATCCGTTAATGTCGTAATCCGCCGTTCCTTTTAAGGTTATGGTTATTCTATCGCCTACTTTCAGCGCTTGTCCTGATAAAGTAGCCGGCACTGCTTTTGCCTGGTATGTGCCCGGTATTGCACCATCATAATTATCGTTGATGTTGAATACTAAGCCGGGGGGTACGAATTGAATGTGCAATCCGTCGATTTGCACTTGGTCAACGCCAACCCAGCCTTTATCGGCAGCTGAGCCGTTTGCGGTTTTTGCACCTTTTATTTGCCATTGGAATTCGATTGCCAATGCAGGGTCGAATTTAGGAGTAGCAGGTGTAGGCGTAGTCCATTCAAGTGTCAACTGGCTCCATTTAATTGTTTTCTTAGTCCACACATCGCCTGTTGCGGGAAGAGGTAAGCCATAGCAATCCCAGCCTAAGAAGTCTTTAGAGTCGCCTGCGCCGCCCATTGGTACTTTGAAGCGTAAAGGCGCTGAACTTTTATAGTAGAAAGTAACACCGTCGGCATTCGCCATAGTTTTTCCATCTGGTGTTGTATAGAATTCTTTTGATTCGGTAAATGCAAATCCCATTCCTACAAACGGTTCGTTTTCATTGGCTCCTACATTGTGCGTATAATCCAATCGGGCATAATTACCCGTACCATCGGCACCACCGGCAGTCATTACGAAATCGTCGCCATTCTTGGGTATTGTGGTTGACAAACCTTTATCACTTTTATCGTCGTAAGCATACCAATAGGTTCCGAATTTTGTGCGGGCGCCGTCTTCACAGTCGGCAACTATGGTATTTCCGGCATCTACTTTTGTAGCTTCGAATGCATCAACAGCTGCTTGCAATGTTCCTTCGGCTGTATTTACGGTTGCCTGGTCTTTTTTCTCCGTTGATGCGGTTTTTGCAGCATTAATTGCATTTAAGAGCGTTGTTGTTGAACCTGTATATTTACCCGGATTATTTACGGCATCGGTATGAAGCGCGGTTGCGGTTAGTATTAAGGCATCGAGTTTGGCGGTGCTTACGGTTTCCGGAAGTTTCAAACCAAGTACCGAAACTTCGTCGATAGCAAAGCTATAGTTACGAGCCACTCCGTCTTTTACTTGCCATTGCAATTTATATACTTGCGCCGGTAAGAATGGTTTTCCGTATTCAGTAGGGCTCCAAGAACATGTTTGTGCCAATGATTTCGCAACAGGAGTTACGGTTACATTAGCGGGTTTTGTCGATGTTTCACCGGGGAAGTTTACTATTACGTATTGCCATGTTGTACTTGCAGGAATTGCCGCCTCATAATCGAAACCACCTTCAGGCGTTATGTTTGCTGTCATTACCTGGCAGAAAACAGCATCGCCTTTATGCCAGAAACCTATACCGGTAGCTCCGGTTAAATCGTATGGCAGATTTGCATCTCCGGGCTCTTTAAACGGAAAACTTATACCTGCCGAAGCATATTCGTATTCCGTTCCTTTCGGGCATACTTGGGCAGGACAATCCAATTTTCCTGTTACGCTTGCAGCATTGGCAGTTCCAGCGGCGCCGCCTGCGGTCATGGTAAATTCTGCAGTCGCCGACGAAAGCGGAACTATTGTAGAACCTTTACCGGCGGCATACGAACTCCAATATGTTTGTAGTTTTGTAACATTTTTGTCTTCACAGTCGGCTATGAGGGTGCTTTCATTATTACCTATTTTTGCAGCGTTGAATGCATCAACAGCCGCTTGCAATGTTACTACAGCAGCATTTACAGTTGCCTGGTCTTTTTTAGCATCGGATACTGCTTTGGCAGCATTAATTGCAGTTAATAATGTTGCTTTTGAACCTACTGCGTAATTGCCCTCTGCGGTACCTTCTGTGGCATTGCCGTGAAGCGTTGTTGCGCTGGCTATTAAGTCGTCGAGGGCTTTGGTGTCTACTGTTTGTATATCAAGTACTTTACCAAGTATCGAAACTTCGTCGATAGCGAAGTCGTAGGTTCGACCTGTTGTTCCGCCTTTTACCTGCCATTGCAATTTATATACTAATGATGGCGAGAACGGTTTTTCGTTAACTCCACCAACAACCCAAGTGTCTTGCGCCAAAGTATATTCTCTATCGCCGGCAACTTCCGATGTTTTACCGGGGAAGTTTACTACTACATACTGCCATGTTGCACTTGCAGGTATTTCCGTAATAGTCATGTAATCAAATCCACCGTTAGGCTTTATATCGGTTGTCATTACCTGAAAGTACACACCACCGCCTTTGTGATAGAATCCAATACCGGTGGCTCCGGTTAAATCAAGCGGCACAGCTCCGGTTAACACTCCTCCTACAACCGCAGCTTTATCAGCAGGGTCTAACGGGAAACCAATACCCGCAGAAGAATAATCAGGGTCGCCGGTTACTCCTAACTTGCCGGTTACTTTTGCCATATTGGCAGTTTTATTTTTTCCGGTAGTTTGGTCGTTCGGAGTCATTGTAAACGGACTCGTTTCTGTTGACAATGGTACAATAGTTGCCCCTGCACCGGCTGCATACGAACTCCAATATGTTTTTAGTTTTGTAACATTTTCTTCTTCACAGTCAGCTATGAGGGTGTTGTTACTGCACGGTATTATTTCACTTTTAAATGTGTTTATAGCATTTTCCAAAGCAGTTTTAGCATTTTCAATCTGTGTTGTTGTTGCTGTTGAAGCTACACCTTTGGCTGTTGAAATAGCAGTTGCAAAGTCTGTTTTTGCAGATTGAGGGGCTTGACACGGATTTGTGCCCACTTCAGTATTCTTTTGCAACGTTTCTGCTTGTACTATAAGAATTTGTAATTTGTCGTAAGGAGTTAGTTCCGGAGCATCTTCACACAATTTCAAATCTACACCTTGTAATTCTATGTGGTCAACGGCAATTGAGCCATTATTCACTGCAGCAGTGCTTGTGTTTACTTGAAATTGTATAGCACACATATTTGTTAAATATGTTGGTAGTGCAGTTATTTTTGTTCCTGCGGCAATTCCATGAGCAGCAACAGTTGCCCACGACGGTATTGCAAAATCGCCTATTACTATTTCTTGCCTAACCCACGCCGTAGGCGATGCTGTAATAGGAGCTTGAAAATTTACATTAACACCTTTTACTTTTAATTGCATACTGGCAGCAGGACCTTTGTAGTAGAACGTTATAGAACTTAGACCTGTAACATCGACCGCTACATCGACCGTAGCAGTTGTTTCTTTACTTAAATTGAAACCAAAACCCAAACCCCACGAATCTGCTACCGAAGCCGCCACTGTGTTATAAGTTAAAGCTATGTGTCCTCCGTTTGGTTTTGTGCCTACGTTAGCACCTCCGGTAGTAGCTACCGGTAAATTACCATCTGCATCTTTTGCGGTTGTAATTTTTGAGCCTTTACCATCATCGAAACCGAACCACGTGGTACACAGATATGTTGCATTGCCTTTCTCACCGTCGAAAACCAAAGTAGGACCAGCTCCTTGCTCCCATTGAGCATATAGGGTAATGGCACCGGTAAGGTTGGCAGTAAACGGATAAATAGCACTACCTGCGGCAGCATTGAGCGACCATCCTAAGAATTTATAACCGGTACGGGTAGGATTTGCCGGTTTCACAGCAGGACTTCCCTGACAATTTTTGCTCACAGTAGCTGCCGGAGCACCGGTATAATTATAATTGAACGTTACATTAACTTCGACACAAGCGTTGCAACCACCCGTTTGACGCCATTTAGCTTTTGTTGACCAATCTTGCAACCGGTCCCAAATATACTGCCCGCTTTCATTCAAATCGCTTCGTGCAATAGTTGTAGAACTTGGCGATTTGTTCGATGACCCAAACCACGCAGATTTTGCACTTGCTTTATTTGAAATCTCCCATGCACACCACGAAATTTGGTTATCATCACACCATTTCATCCAAGTATCGGATTTTCCCGCATTATGTGTATTGAAGTTACCTGCGCTCTGCTGCCCGCCATCGCTATGGGTAGTGCCCCATTCCGAAACAAAAATAGGAAGTTTTGCATTCAAAGCTTTGGTAATTTGGGTATTAAATTGGCTGCTTCCATACGCTGTCCACGTATTCATATCATGAGAATGTGCATAAAAGTGCAACACGTATGCCACATTCGGGTCGTTAATTTTATTGTCGGCAGGCGCACCTATCATTTGAGAATAACCCTGCGTACCAACCAAAATTAAGTTATTGGAATATTTACGAATTTCGGCAATAACGTCAACCGCGTACGCACGAATAGTATTCCAATCTTGCGCCAACGGTTCATTGTAAATTTCAAAAATTACATGAGGTTTGTCCCCATACTTTTTAGCCATATCTCCAAAATACTTTATTGCATTTGTTTTTTCAGTCTCAGCTTGATGCGAGTGCCAGTCGATAATAACATACACACCATTGGCGATGGCTGCATCTATTACAACATTGCTTCGGTTTGTTAAACCTGTCGGGTCTTTGTCGTAGGCGTTATTCCACTGGTCAGACTTGGTACTCATTGGAGCACGTACAATTTCGGCTTTCATACTGTTGACCATAGCGCCTACCATATTTGCGGTAAAATACGGCGCACTTTCGGGGTACATGTTCCACCCAAAACTCACACCTTTTACTTGCACAGGGTTACTTGGTCCGGTTATTTCGCCGTAAATCTTACCTGTAGAGGCATTTACCATTAACTTCCCGTAACAACTTACAGGACCAACAGCTTGCGCAAATGCCATACCCACGGTAGCCAAAAGCGCAATTAATAACGATACTAATTTTTGTTTCATAATTATAATTATTAAATGTTTAAAAATTCGATTTCAAAGTAAAAACAAGCAAAGATACAAAAACCCTATAATATATGGCACATTTTTTTGTGTTTTTTGTCATTTTTTTTACAATTGGGGATTGACAAGGGGGCATGCCCCCTTGTCTGGTGGGGGATTTGGGGATTTTTTGTGAATGGGAAATATGAACAAGATGTGAACAATTTTTTGGGAGCTTATATTTTTTTGTTTGGAAACGGTGTAGAGACGTGGCGTGCAACGTCTCAGAGGTTTCGTGCGAAGCATCGAAACTTTCGATTGCAACAACGAAAGTTTCTACGCTTCGCTTGAAACGGTTGGAGACGTCGCAGGCAGAGACGTCTCGCGAGGTTTCGTGCAACGCATCGAAACTTTTGGCGGCACGAACGAGTTTCTTGCTACGCTCGAAACCTTGTGAGACGTTGCGGGCAACGTCTCTACGTGGGCGTGGTGGGTTATTTGAAAAATCGGGATTAATGAAAACAATAATATGAATATGATTTGGCATTATCACAAATAATGGAATTTCGGCGTATGGATTATGTGTGTGTATGTTTTGTAGATTTTGCTGTGCAAATTCCCCAATTTCCGACAAATGCATAATTGCATTTTCAATTTCACCAAAATAATGTTCCTTATTTTTTGTGCATATCGTAATAAAATACGCGCCGCCGTTGTAATCGTGCCACACGGCGCGAGCAGAAGGTATTCGGTATTTGTTTTTGAATTTTTCGGTTGACATTTTTTTGTTTTTCGTTGTAGAGACGTTGCCTGCGACGTCTCGCGCATTTCGTGCAACGCATCGAAATTTTTTGGTGGTTTTTGGATATATTTTATGGTTTCTGCACTTTGCTTGAAACTGCTGAGACGTCGCAGGCAACGTCTCTACGTGGGCGGCGTGCAATTCGCCGCAAAACCGCCCCCACCAATTCCTGCACATCGGGCGAAACACGGGCGAAATAAATTCCTATACAATATAATATGATTGTCAAACTGCTTTTTATACCTATATTAATAAATACATTTCCGGTTTCGGGCAAAAAATATACCAGCGCAAATACCGCCGCGCCTATACCTATTATAATAGTATGATTTCGATTGTAGGGTTGCAAATTGTAACGATTGCGCACATATAAAAACAAGTTGAAATTATAGAGCAATTTCGCAAGAAACAGAGAAACTGCCGCTCCGGTTATGCCCCACAGGGGAATAAATATGAAATTGAAGGCAATAACCACCACCACAAGCGCTATGGTAAAATGCGAAAGTTTTTTGTATTGCGGCGAATTGCTTATAATATGCGGACTGATGCCCGCCGCCATATCGCTCAAATAAAACAAACCTACGAATACAATCACCCATTTACCCGATGAAAAACTTTCGGGAATAATATGGAAAATATAATCAATATTCACACACAAACCTACAAACACCAGCAAACCTATAATCAATTGAGTGATAGTGCTTTTTACATACAGTTCCCGTATTTTTTCCATAGCATTTTGCTGCCACGCTTCGGCTACCAGTGTCGACGAAATTTTGAGCAACGCCCGCGAAGGCAGTATTATCATAGTTGCAAAATACGAACAGGTGGTGTAAATTCCTATTTGCGCAAGCGAATCGACCTGCACAAGTTTGTCTATCATTATGCGGTCGATATTAATTATAATAAAACTCGATGCGCTGATAACAATACCATACAGACTTACTTGCCGGATTTCACGTCCCATTTTTTTGTCAATCATCGAAAAATTGGGGCGCAGGTGCATTTGTCCTTCAAACGTGAGCGCAACAATAAGATAGAGTAACACAAGCACAAAACACAACACATACAAATTCAAAAATGTGCCAAACGATAAATTCCACCACAGCGTGGCACCAATGCACACAAGCACAAGCACTCGTTGCGCCACTTCTTTAAGCATGGTGCCGCGCACGGCATTGTACAAGGCTTTGGAATAGGCATCGAAAATGTTGAAAAATGCGGTGCTTATAAATAGTGGTAGAATAAGAAAACTGTATTGGGCAAACAGATTATTGTCGCCGCCATTACCTGTTATAAATGATTTGCTTGCAAAAAATACGGCAATCATAATAAGGCTTGCCACAACCACAACCGCAAGCGTGAGAAACAAAAATCCGTTGTGTCCCTGTTCCTTATTCTTAAAATACGGAAACATTCGGGTAATGGTTTGCACAAAACCTGCGGAGGCAAATTGCGCAAACAGCACACTATAGGTAACCAAAAGGCTGATAACGCCAATTTCTTCCTGTGAAAAATAGTGCGGAAACAGCAGGGCGCTGGTTACAAAACCGAGCGCTGCGCCTATGTAGGTAAGCGTGGAGCCTATGATTGATTGTTTGCGGACTATTCCCATTGTTATTTTTTTGAACACAGATAACGCAGATGACGCGGATTTAAGGTTTTACGTCATTCCTGCGAAGGCAGGAATCTCCTCAAAAATGCGCTTTTTATTAAGAGATTAACTTCGTTGAGGGCTTCGCCGTTCCTGCCTTCGCAGGAATGACGGGTTTATCTGACCGTCTGCACTATTCATGTCATTTGCGTTCGTTTAATTTTTTCCTCACTTCAAAAAACACCACCACAGCCACGCCCAACAAGAGCAACAACGAAGCGATAAACGAAATTCTATTGCTTACCGTGTAACTATGCGGTTCAAATTTAAAATCAATCGTGTGTGTTCCGGCAGGAATGTTCAACGCTCGCAACACATAATTTACCCGAAAATGCGGTACCAATTTGCCGTTGATATAAGCATTCCAACCTTTGCTGTAATAAATTTCGGAAAATACGGCAACGCCTGCGTGGGCATTGTGCGAAGTGTAAGTAATATGATTAGGCGCATAGCTCGTAAGCATAATTGAACTTGTGCTATCAACTGTAAAAACGGTATCGGTCAATTGATTGGCAAAACGCACATCAACAAAGGCTTCGGCGGCAGGGTTGAAATCGCTCAATGCTTCTATTTCAGCATCGGCATTAGGTACAAAATGGAGATTTTTTATAAACCACGCATTGCCCAAAGCATCGGGGTTTGGCTGAGCTATTGGTTGGCGGGTTTGCGGATTTTCAACTATCAAATATTTAGTATTCAACATATTATACACATTCCAATTCATTTTACTCAAATGAAAATCTATCAAATCCTGGTAGCGCTGCATTTTTGCCCCATGATAGCCGCCGATTGATTTATGGAAATACGACGTAGAAGCATCGTTAAACGGACTTACCGTAAAATTCATAACGCGGAAATTCGGGTCGGGGTCGGCAAGAATAGCTTTGTTTGCCTCTGTTGGTTGAAAATGCTGTTGTCCGGCACGTTGTTTCACAAAATCTTGTTCGTTCAAATAGCGTTTGTTTACCGACCACATATCGAAATAGGTAAACACGGCGAGAATTGCAATAAGAACGGGGTATTTTATTTTTTTGAAATACCACAATGTAAGCGTACCAAATGTAACAGCTACAAACAACAGCGTTCGCCACAAATCGCTTATAAGCATTGATTTACGGTCGGCTTGCAGAGATTGTACGAGCCAATCGGGGAATTTGTATTGTTCAACATCTCTTGGAGTGCCAAAATCGTATATTGAGCCAACGCTCACGAGCAACACAAGCACAAGTCCGCCACAAATGTAAAGCGCAATTTTCAGTTTTTCCCAGCCTTCTTTACGGCGGCTTTCATCGCGCACAAATTGATGCAAGGCAATAATTGCCAGCAGCGGCATGGTAAATTGTGCAATAACCAAAATCATGGAAACGGTACGGAATTTATTGTAACCCGGCACAAAATCGAGGAATAAATTGGTAAACCACATAAAATTGCTACCCCATGCAAGCAAAATAGAAAGCGCCGTGAGCGATGCAAGCCACCATTTTACACTGCCTCGCACAAACATAAGCCCGAACACAAACAGAAATATCACAATTGCGCCAATATATACCGGTCCCGAAGTGAAAGACTGCGTACCCCAATAAAGCGGCATTTGTTGAATATACTGTTTTGCCTCTCGTTCCGAATAGCCGATTTTACGAAACGCTTTATAGGTTTCGCTATCTTCGCCGAGCGAACCGCCCGATGCGCCGCCTTTAAAATTGGGAATAAATAAATTAAACGTTTCGTCTATTCCGTAACTCCACGCTGTGGCGTAATCGCGGTCTAAGCCTTTGGTTTTATTTTCGGCATCGTGCGTGAGTTCGCTTTTGCCGCGCATAGTGTCTTTACCATAGTCGTAAGTCATATACAAATTGGCTGCATTTGCCCCAATGGCAAACACCGCCGCAACCAACAAAAACAGCGATGGTTTGAGAAATTGCTTCCACAAATCTTTTGCCCGCCACGCTTCGTACAACTGAAACAACACAAAGGCAAGAATAATATACATGGTATAATAGGTAATTTGCAAGTGATTGGCAATCAACAGAAAGGAAAGCGTAAGAGCAAATAACGCGCTGCCAAGCCACAGTTTATTCCTGTAACACGCCGCCACGCTTGCTACAACCAGCGGCATATAGCCCAAAGCGACAGATTTGGTAACGTGCCCCGCTTCGATAATAATAAAAAAGTAGGACGAAAATCCATAAAACAACGCACCCAAAAAACACAGCCACAGCGGAATTTCGAAAAGCAACAGAGCCACGAAAAAACACAGGAAATACATAAACGCAATCATTTCGGGGTGTTTGTGATTGGTGTTAAACAATTGATGCACTTTTTTTGTAAGATTATTGGGGTATATGCCAATTAAATACGTGGGCATACCACCAAACATACTGTTTGTCCAAAGCGTTTCGCTGCCTTCGCCGGTTTTTTTCACCTGCTCGTTATGGTCGAGCTGTTCTTTTGCCATACCTTGATATTGCTGCACGTCGTGTGTTTGCAATTGTTTGCCGTCGATAGTTTTCGGTGCAAAATATATCATCATCGATACAAAAAACAGGGCGATGATTGCGAGGGGTTGAATGAGGGATTTGAAATTGAAGTTTTTCATATTTATTAGGAGTTAGTTTTATAGTTCAATTATTCTTTGTAATTCTTCTTTTGTCGGCAAATATAGTTGATATTTCGACACAAAAAGTCGCGATGAAATATTGTGCAAGGCATATTCCACCACATATTCGTCTTTCTCGCGAGCCAGCACAATGCCAATAGGCGGATTGTCGCCTTCGTTGTTTTCCTCTTTTTCAAAATAACCGAGATACATATTCATTTGCCCAATATCTTCGTAACCAACTGGCTCACGTTTGAGGTCAATCAGCACAAAACATTTCAAAATGTAATGATAAAAAACCAAATCAATGCGATGTGCCCTGTTGCCGAGCATTACACGATATTGCCGTCCAACAAAAGCAAAGCCTTTGCCCATTTCGAGTAAGAAATTTTGTAAATGCGAAATAATGCGACCTTCCAATTCACTTTCGCTCACTTGGTAAGGCTCGGGAATTTGCAGAAAATCAAGAATATAGGGTTCTCTAATTATATCAGCCGGATGCAGTATTTTTTGTCCTTCTTTGGCAAGTTTCAAAATACCTTCTTTATCTTTTGATGCTGCTAAACGAAGATATAGTGAGGATTTTTTTTGACGAATGAGTTGAGCAACCGACCAATGTTCAATAATTGTTTGTTTTTCATAAAAACTTCGTTCAAGCGGGTCGTCAATTTTTAGTAACTCAACGTAATGCGTCCAACTCAAAAGGTGCGACACCACCGCACCTTTTTGTTTGAATTTGTGCGGTGGCAACGCACAAATTTCATTTTGCTCATTATCAACATATTGCAATTGGTGCGGTGGCGACGCACAAATTGAATTCAATTCTTGCGTTGCCACCGCACCAATTGAGTACGTTTGATAAAACTGTTTCATTCTCTGAATGTTACTACGGCTAAACCCCTTCCCATGCAACAACGTAAGGTCTTTTGATAACATTTCCAAAAGTCGTTTGCCATATTCGGCTTTGCCGCTTCCACCTTGTTCATATTCTACTATATACTGCCCTATTTTCCAATAGGTTTCAATTAAATAGGCATTAACCGTAATAACGGCTTTTTGCTGTCCGTGCACAAAAATTTCAGATATGTGCGAAACTAATTGTTTGTAATTATATTGCGGTTTATCACTCATTGTATATAAATGTCCCGCAAAAATAGAATTTATTTCATTAAAAAGACATAAAAAACGATAAACCATTTTCAGATTTATCGTTTTCGATTATTACAGTACTATTTTCTTACTCTTTCACAATAGTAATAGTTTCATTAGCCACACATAGTATATAATTACCCGACGCTATTCTACTATCACATTTTTGGTTGTGTCTTCTAATTTTAAGGGTATATTTCCCGACTTTTCAATAATTATTTTCGATGAATCGCAATGAATTCCCCATGGAAAATTTATTTTAATTTTTTCAAAATCTTGTTGTTTTGCAAACTGAATTCCTGAAATCAAAAACGTGATAACGGCAATTATCCAAACAAAAAAGCTAAACAGCTTTATTCCTTTCGACGAAGAAGAAGATTTTCCGGTTCTAAAAAAGATAGCGTGAACAATTGAAAACAACGGCATTCCAACAATAACCAACAGTGAAACCACGGCAATTATAGGATAATGTCCTTCCAGAACGATGGGCGTAATTCCCAAAAAGTCGAACGGAATAAAAAACAAACTTCCGGCTCCCAAAAGCATTGCAATCAAAGCTACAACAAGCGCAAAAAACACAATCATTAAAGGAAAGCCTATGAGACAACAGAAAACAATTGCCCACACTTTAAATATAGTGGTCAAAATATTTTCAATTTCACTCGTTTTTACCGATGCAATGGTTTCCGAAACTGTTTTTCCTATATTTTCGAGTGTAACCGGTTCGCCTTTCATTTCCAATTTTTGACTTGCCGTAACAGCTTCGGGCATTACAAGCCAAAGCACTACATAGAAAACGGAAAACCAACCCATTGATAATAAAGCAAGTATAACAAACGCTAAGCGCACCACAGAAACATCCCAACCAAAATACGTTGCAATACCGGAGCACACACCACCCAACTTTTTATCATCAATATTCCGGTAAAATTTTTTCTTCGATTTATGTTCCTGCGAATTGTCCGTGGCAGGTTTTTTCGTTTCCGTTCCGGCAGTTTCTTCGCCCAAATCCTCGGGATTTCCCATGCAGGCAATAACCGCCTCAACGTGCGCAATGGTAATTACTTCATAACCCGACTTAATTTTTTCGCTGAATAATTCTTCAATTCGTGCCTCAAAATCAGAAATAATTTCCTCAGTATCGGGCTTATTGCCGAAATACGATTTTAAATTTGTAAGGTAATTTTCCAATAATTTGTAAGCGTCTTCGTCTATATTGAAAACTCTTCCGTTTAAGTTTATGCTCAGTGTTTTTTTCATAATGGTATGTTTTAAAAGTTTATTTGATTTTTATTCGTCGTGTCTTTTTGTCGTCGTGTCTTCGTGTTTATTTTTTTCATGCGCTTGCGCATTCTTAGTGAACACGAAGGCAGAAAGGCACAAAGACACGAAGTTTAATTGCTGTGTAATATTTATCTAATTGGTTTTTAAATGATTAATCGTATTATTTATATCGTCCCAAGCCGTTTCAAGTTCCGAAAGAAAGCGGTTACCTTCGTCGGTAAGAGCGTAATATTTTCGAGGTGGACCTTGCGTTGATTCAATCCATTCGTATTTGAGCAATCCCGAATTTTTAAGCCGTGTGAGCAACGGATACAGCGTTCCGTCCACCACAATCAACCGGGCATTGCGCAGCTTGCGAATAATGTCGGTGGCATACGCCAGCTCCTTTTTCAAAATAAGAAGTATACAGTATTCTAATACTCCTTTTCTCATTTGCGATTTTACGTTTTCGTCTGTCATTGTTTGTTTTTCATTACAATTTCGATGCAAAGATATAAAAATTTTAGTACCTTGTATAGCATAGTACTTATATTTTTTTAAAATTTGTGAATTTAGCTATTTTTATTCTTCGTGTCTTTTTGTCGTCGTGCCTTCGTGTTGGTTGCTGAGCCTGTCGAAGTATTATTTTTTCATGCGCTTGCGCATTCTTAGTGAACACGAAGACACAAAGACATGAAGACACGACGACTATAATTTATTTTGATTAAAATTTAAACAGGCTCTTAATTGTCAATTATTAATTGTTTTGTATTTTTGACAAAAAAAAGAACAATCACAATGTCAGAAATAAAAATTGAATTTAAAGCCGCCACCATAGGTTATTACAGCGACGAACCGGTGCTTTACGATATAAATTTCGCAGTACGCAAAGGCGAAGTTGTGTATTTAATAGGTAAAACTGCCGCAGGAAAAAGTACGCTGCTCAAAACTATGTACGCCGAAATTGCGCCGCTTGCGGGCGAAGTGCGCGTTGCCGATTACGATATGATGCACTTAAAATTATCGAAAATCCCATATTTGCGCCGCAAAGTTGCTTTGGTATTTCAAGATTTTCAGTTGCTTTCCGACCGCTCGGTGTACGAAAATTTAGCTTTTGTGCTCAAAGCCACGGGCTGGACAAAAATTGCCGAAATCAACGAACGCATCAACGATGTGCTTACCCAAGTAGGAATGCTCGACACACAATCGAAAATGCCGCACCAGCTTTCGGGCGGCGAACAGCAACGGGTGGTAATTGCACGTGCTTTGCTCAATTCCCCTGAAATTATTTTAGCCGACGAACCCACCGGAAACTTAGACCCCGAAACTTCGGACGAAATTTTTAGTTTGCTCCATTCAATTGCCGCGAAAGGCTGCGCCGTATTTTTTGTTACGCACAATCATCATTTGATAAAAAAATATCCGGCTCGCACGTTGCAGTGCGTAAACAATACCATAAGCGAAATTTCGGAAGAGGAACGGGTTATTGATTTTGATGTTTTGATGGAGTAAGGCTCGGCAGAGGTAAAAACGCAGGAAAAATTCATTCAACTATCACTTTCACAACCTGTTCAACACCCCCCTTCCCTGCAATGTGAAAGAGCCAGGTACCCTGATTTAAATTGAATGTGTCGATAGTATGGTTGGTTGCTGCCGGCAGTGTTTCCCATTTCTTAAACGAACCTTTCATGTCGTAAATAGACAGAAAACCGCCAAGCAATTCCGGAGGCAGGATTATTTGCAAACTTTCACCTTGACAAACAGGGTTTGGATAAACCTGTGGGACAGATATTCCTGTATTGATAATTGCGACATTTTTCCAACCCGGCATATCCTCCAATGTGATGATATAATCATCATTCATAATTAATTTCCAGTCGGCAACAGTGTTATGGTCATGGCTTGTTACAAATTCACCTTCCCAGGGCATGAAGTATGACCAATGGGCGCCATCGTTCTGCATCTCGGCGGGGTATGGCACCGAGCCGTT
>WQTX01000079.1 GCA_009786075.1 Bacteroidota bacterium
CGTGTTCATTTTTTGCGCGCAAGCGCGTTTTTTTTAGAGTAAACACGAAGGCACGAAGACAGAAAGACACGAAGAATATTTTCTTAACTAAACGACATTGTTTTTATCTATCATATTTTTAACTTAAATAATGCCCTGCAATACTAATCAAAGTTCCCAAAATGGCAGCCATTGTTAGAATAATTGGTACGGCTTTTTTGTCTTGTATTGAAACAATGACTACAACAGGTAAAGCCAATGCTACGGAAATTAAACCACCCTGCAACCACCATACAATATGTGGCAAATCAATATTCACAATGATAATTGACACGAAAAAGTATTGTAAAAATGCAGAAATAGTAGCCCGCTTGTCTAATTTTTGAATTACCATTGGAATAATATCTATAATTCCTGCTCCAATTCCGATAAGTGCTGATAATAATAATGTGTCCATATTTTTTTAATTTTAAATAGTTAGAAGAAAATAAAACCCTAAAATGATTAATGTAATACCACAAATGTACAAATTGTTTTTTAATTCGCAACAATACGAATACTATATTTTGCCAAAATATTTTCATAAAAACACAAATAATATTTGCCAATAAAAAATAAACATCTATATTTGCAGCCCAAAGAATTAAAGTACAGAATTTTAAAAGTAATATAATGAAAAAAGGAATTCATCCAGAAGCGTATCGCTTGGTAGCGTTCAAAGATATGTCGAATGACCAAGTTTTTATTTCACGTTCGGCAGCTCCTGCAAAAGAAACAATTACAGTTGACGGCGTAGAGTATCCGGTAATCAAATTAGAGATTTCAAGTTATTCACACCCATTTTACACAGGCAAAATGAAATTTGTTGATACCGCAGGTCGTGTTGATAAATTCCGTAGTAAATACAAAGCTCATTTGGAAAAAAAATAATACTTTCAATGAGGTACAATTAAAAAGCTGTTCCGCTTATGGGGCGGCTTTTTTAATTAGGAGACGAGGAAATGAAATACAAAGCCTTGTTTCTTTGTACTTAAAACCTTGTCTCCTCGTACCTAAAACCTTGTATCTAAAAATATGAACTACATTCTTTTTGACACCCCCGATAGAGAGCAACTCAAACCGTTCACGTTCACTCGCCCCATAGCCGAATTGCGTTGCGGCATTTTACGAATTTCCGAAAAATGGAACCTACGTTTGCAAACCACCTGCTCGTGGAAAACACAGGATTATTTGCAACAAAAATTTCCACTTGTAACGGCTGCCGACAATGTTTTTATCAATGCAACAGTGTTGCCAACCGACGAATTGGTTACGGCTATTCAAAATTTGCAGGAAAATACTGCAATTGTAAAAAATGGTGAACTGATAGCTGCGCGTTGTAAAAAATATGAAAATGCCACACTTACCAGATTTGGAGGCGAATTGCAACACATTCGCCACCCATGGCATATATTTATGTATAATGGCAAGCAAATAAACGTTGATTTTGAATTACTTACAGCAGGACGAACATCGCAAAAATTAAGCAACACGAATACCGTTTTGGGCGAAGAAAATATTTTTGTAGAAGAAGGCGCCGAAGTGGAATGTGCAATACTCAACGCACGAAACGGCAAAATGTATATAGGCAAAAATGCCCACATTATGGAAGGTGCAATTATTCGTGCGCCGTTTGCACTGTGTGAACACGCCACAGTAAAAATTGCCGCAAAAATATATGAAGATTGCACAATTGGTCCGCATTGTAAAGTGGGTGGCGAATTGCAAAATTCGGTACTTTTGGGTTATTCCAATAAAGGGCATGATGGGTATTTGGGCAATTCCGTACTTGGCGAATGGTGCAATTTGGGAGCCGATACCAATAATTCCAATTTAAGAAATGATTATTCCGAAGTAAAAGTGTGGAACTATGCCACACAACGATTTATGAAAACCGGATTGCAATTTTGCGGTTTAATTATGGGCGACCACTCAAAATCGGCAATCAACACCATGTTCAACACCGGCACAGTGGTTGGCGTGAGCTGTAATGTATATGGTGCAGGGTTTCCACGCAATTTCTTTCCATCGTTTTCACGAGGCGGCGCCGAAGGAATGCAAGAATATGCCTTGAAACAAGCCTGCGACACCGCCGCACGAGTATTTGCCCGGCGAGGAAAAGAATTTGACGAAACCGAACAGAAAATTTTTGAGCATATTTTTAACGAAACACACAAATTTAGGAGATTTTAATTGGGAATTAGACATTAGACTTTTAGACACAAGACTTTTAGATACAAGAAAATTTAGATAAATATAGAATAAAACGCTCTGCTGATAAATGCCTGCGGCGATAAATTTTATCGTGCGTAGCACATTTATCAATGAATATCTATCGAATATCACTAACCATTAACCACTAACCACTATGAATTTTTCTTTTTCCCCCGAAGCTATGCTTATAAACTCAATGGACTCTGATATTGAGATTATTCCAATCTCTCTCGATAATAACGAAGCGGAAGCCTCAACAATTGAAATTCAAAAAACACTGCCAATACTGCCACTCAAAAATGCCATATTGTTTCCGGGCAACGTTATGCCAATTACCGTAAATCGTGAAAAATCTATACAATTGATACAAGAGTTTAGCAAAACTACAAAATTAATTGCAACGGCTACGCAAAAAAATCAAAGCGAAACAAATCCGCAAATGGCTGATTTATACGAAATTGGCACTGTTGCGCAAATTATGCGCATATTGGAAATGCCCAACGGAAATATTACCGTAATTTTACAAGGCGTTACACGTATAAAACTTGTGGAACAATTGGCAAATGAGCCATTTTTGCTATGCCGGGTTGAGGAACGCCCCGATATAAAACCTGCACTCAACGAAGAATATAAAGTGCTGCTGACTTCAATAAAAGATATGGCGTTGAAAATAATTCAACTTTCGTCGCACATGCCGAATGAAGCTGCATTTGCGGTGAAAAACATTAATTCGCCGGCGTTTTTGATAAGTTTTATAGCGTCGAATTCCGATATTTCCGTAGAACATAAAATTGAATTGCTTTCGATAGACAATTTGGAAGACCGTGCGCGGTTGCTCGTAAAATATTTGTCGGAACAAGTGCAATTGCTTGAAATAAAAAACGATATTCTCTCGAAAACCCGCAAAGATATTGACCAGCAGCAACGTGATTATTTTTTGCATCAGCAAATGAAGCAAATTCAACACGAATTGGGCGAAAAATCGTACGAACAGGAAATTACTTCACTGCGTGAAAAAGCACAGACGAAAAAATGGAATGAAACGGTAGCAGAGCATTTTAATAAAGAACTTGAAAAACTTGCCCGTATGCACCCTCGTGATGCCGAACGTACGGTAATGATGAATTATTTGCAAACACTGTTGGAATTGCCGTGGGGCGAATACAGCAGCGATAATTTTGATTTGGCTCATGCAAAAGAAATTTTAGATGCCGACCACTTTGGTTTGGAAAAAGTGAAAGAGCGAATTATAGAACATTTGGCGGTGCTGAAATTAAAAGGTGATTTTAAGTCGCCCATTATTTGCCTGTACGGACCTCCGGGAGTGGGAAAAACTTCGTTGGGAAAATCAATTGCACGAGCATTGAACCGCAAATTTTGCCGTATTTCACTTGGTGGTTTGCACGATGAAGCCGAAATCCGAGGACACCGCAAAACTTATATTGGCGCTATGCCCGGACGAATTATTCAGAATTTGAAAAAAGCGCAAACGTCCAATCCGGTGTTTGTGCTCGACGAAATTGATAAAGTAGGAAAAGATTTTAGAGGCGACCCCGAAGCTGCCCTGCTCGAAGTGCTCGACCCCGAACAAAACAACACGTTTTACGACAATTATTTGGAATTGGATTACGACCTTTCGAAAGTGATGTTTATTGCCACGGCAAATAATGTTGCAACCATTAGCCCTGCTTTGCGCGATAGAATGGAAATGATAGACGTGTCGAGCTATATTATTGAAGAAAAAATTGAAATTGCCAAACGGCATTTAATTCCTCAGCAAATAAAAAATCACGGATTGAAAGCCGATGATTTGCAATTTGCCACAAAAGTAATACAAGAAATTATTGCACAGTACACCAGAGAAGCCGGTGTGCGTGATTTGGACAAAAAAATTGCTCGCATTGTACGGTCGTATGCAAAAAAAATTGCCATAAACCAAACATACAACAAAGAAGTGAGTACCGACGATGTACACACAATTTTGGGCGCGCCGATTTTCACGCAAGATTTGTATGAAAATAATGATACAACCGGCGTTGTAACCGGTTTGGCGTGGACAGCCGTAGGCGGCGATATTTTATTTATAGAAACAAGCCTAAGCAAAGGAAAGGGCGTGCTGACCCTTACCGGAAATTTGGGAAATGTAATGAAAGAATCGGCTACGCTTGCCTTAGAATTTGTAAAAGCTCACGCCGAAGAATTTGCCATAGACCCCGAAATTTTTGAAACAACGAATGTACATATTCACGTTCCCGAAGGCGCAATTCCCAAAGACGGACCTTCGGCGGGGATTACCATGCTTACGTCAATCGTGAGTGCATTTACCAAACGAAAAGTAAAAAACCGCATTGCCATGACCGGTGAAATTACCCTACGGGGAAAAGTACTGCCAGTGGGCGGCATCAAAGAAAAAATTATTGCGGCAAAACGGGCAGGTATTCAACAAATTATATTGTGCGAATACAACCGCAAAGATGTGGAAGCAGTGGAAAAACAATATATTGATGGGTTGGAATTCATCTACGTGCACACCATGAACGAAGTAATAGAACGGGCATTGTTGAAATAGAAGATTGTCTTAAAAGTTTTTTTGCGTCATTTGCGTTCTAATTTTATCAGCGTAGCATTTTATCGCCGTAGACGTTTATCGCGAAGCATTTATCATTTTATCTAATCTCTAAACTCTCTTTCTTGAGATTTCCCACAACACCATACCAAACGTAACCGCAACATTAAACGAATGTTTGGTGCCAAATTGCGGAATTTCAATACAGGCATCACACAGAGCCATAACTTCGTTGCTTACGCCAAATACTTCGTTGCCCATAATGAGGGCAATTTTTTCGTTTGCTTGCAGTTTGAAATTTTGCAGCATAATACTTCCTTGCGCTTGTTCTACGGCAATAATCCGGTAGCCTTGTTGTCTTAATTCCTGTACTTGTTCCACGGTTGATTGTGCATAATTCCATGGAACTGAAAGTTGCGCGCCAAGTGCCGTTTTTTGAATATCTTTATTGGGCGGCGTGCAGGTAATGCCACACAAACACAATCGTTCAATTAAAAACGCATCGGAAGTGCGAAAAATAGAACCCACATTGTTGGCGCTACGCACATTGTCGAGCACCACAACGATAGGCATTTTCTGCGTTTCCTTGTATTCTTCAATAGATTTTCTGCCTAATTCTTCGCTTTCGAGTTTTTTTAGATTTGGTTGCATTGGTTGAGTGGATTATTTATTTTTTTGCAAAATTACATTATTATGGCGGAAATTCAGAAAATTAATTTATTTTACTATTGTGTATTTCAAAAATTAGTACATTTGTGCAATTATAAAACATAAAAACTAAAAACCAAGTGCCAACAAGCACTCTATGATACATATAAAATAGCATCTCGCTATATTCTGACGGCAGAAAATTAGGAACTTTCATAAAATCAGAAAAGAAGAATAAGAACTCGTGTGTTTACACGGGCTTACTTATTTTCTTTTATGGCTCTCCTAATGCCACTGTCGCGGATTAAAAGCGCAAGAATTTAGATAACAGATTGATTATAAGATAGAAAGACCGCCTTTTTCAAGTATGCAGTGACAAATGAGTAACAAAACATTCCCTACTGAGAATTATTAGAGATTTTTGTGCTGCAAAGATAATCATTCTTCAATTAATACAAAAACCAACTGCCCTAATTTTGATTTTTTACAGAATAATATTAAGAGTAATAACAGCCTCACAGGAAAAGACACACTGTTTTGGCGATGGAATTACAAATTGATTTGACAACCTATTTTAGGATGGGACAGTGTCCATTCAGTGTCTAATAGGTAGCTAATTGGTGTCTAATAGAAAATACTTGAAAGTATTCGGTAGCTAATAGGAATTATTCGGTGGTAAATAGGTGTCTAATAAGTGTCTAATTGGTGTCTGCTAAAAAATCCTATTAGACACTTGATTTTTGGTAATTGATACTTAAAAAATTCGGATTGTTTTGGTTTGATACGGAAAGAATTTTAATAGATACGGAAAAATTCCTATGGTAGTGTAAATTAAACTGTGTCAATTTTATTTTACTCTTCAACTTCGGTTTTTCTCCCTTTTTCAATGGTACAATGTGTCGCCATCGTTTTGTTGTCGAAGGCAAAGTTACAAAAAAAAATCATATTGAGCATAGCCAATAAAAATTAGTTGAATAATTTGAATCTATCAGAAAATATAATTGCCAGTTGCTGAGCCGTTTGTCCCCAATTTCGGACTGGCATTGTCCACTTCTTTTTTATGTTTCAATACGCCAAATAAACAAGTTTTTCCAAAGCCGTATCGTTGGTAAAAACGCCTTTGTTTTTGGTTACTTTGCGGATTTGCCGGTGGTATCCTTCGACCGTATTGGTGGTATAAATTATTCGCCGTATGGCATCGGTAAATTGAAAATAATTGCTCAGTTTATGCCAATTATCACGCCAAGATTTTATTACAATGGGATATTTGTTGCCCCATTTGAGTTCCAGATTATCAAGTTCAATTTCGGCTATTTCTTTATTAATAGTCTGATAAACCAATCTCAAATCTTTGAGAAACATCCTTTTTTCTTTGCTTGCAACATACTTCACTAAATTGCGAATTGTGATGTACAATGCAACTCTGTACTACGGTTTTAGGAAATACACTTTTAATAGCATCGGAAAAACCTCGTAGATTATCGGTGCAAGCAATCAGTATATCGTGTACACCACGAGTTTGCAAATCAGTCAGCACCGAAAGCCAAAAATTAGCTCCCTCGTTTTGGGAAATATACATTCCCAAAAGGTCTTTGTTGCCACTGTTGTCAATGGCTATCACATTATAGATGGCGCGAGTAACGGGGCGGTTCCTCTCGTCCATTACCCTATAATGTATCGCATCCATCCAAACAATGGGATAAACTGAATCCAACGGACGACTGCGCCACGATTGAATTTCGGGTAAAACACGGTCGGTTATCGAACTGATTGTGTCTGCCGAAATACGATTGCCCAAATGTTCCTCCATCCAGTCGCTTATCGCGCGAGTGCTATTGCCCAAAGCATACAAACCGATAATACGGTCGGCAACTCCTTCTGCTAAAATACGCTCTCGCTTTTTGATAAACTCAGGCTCAAAACGTGCATCGCGGTCGCGAGGCGTGTGAACCGTTACTTCCCCAAGTTGGGTCTGTACCTGCTTGGGTGTGTAGCCGTTACGGCGATTACCCAGAGAACGCTCCTCAATGTCCATATGTGCGCCCATCTCGCCTTCTAGTGCGGCGTTTAAAATGTTTTCTAACAAGGGTGCAAATGCACCACCTTTGCCCAGTAATGGCTTACCGGATTTTACCTGTTCAAGAACTTGCGCTTGAAAGGCTTTGTAATCGAATTCTTCCATAAAAATATAATGTGTCAAAATTAAAATTATTTTTTTCTTTTGACACAGTTTAATTTACAGCCTCTAAAAAGCGATTAATATTTAAGCAAATATACTCAATTTTTTTGTTTATTTGAATAAGTCATCTGTATTTTTCTTCTTTTCTAAATATTCTTTTTGTGCATTTTCGTTTTGCTTTATTTTCTCTTTTGCTAATTTCATTGCTTCAATTAAAGTGTCTATTTGACCTACGCTATTAAACCACAATGCTCCTCCTGTTAAAAGCACATATTCGAATTTAGGTGGAAATGGTTTTTTTTGAAGTGATTTCAAACCCATTGCTGATATAAATATATTATATGTTATAATACCTTTATTTGATGTAGAAGAAAACTTTATTTTTACTTCATTGTCTGATGTATATTCTATTCCTTCACTTTTAATTGTTATTGAACCTATTCCTGTTGCAATATCAATATTTTTATCAATATTAGTAACATTATTTTCTATTGCCACTTTCGACCATTCTTCTAATTTTTCTTTCATAAACTCCAATGATTTTATGAAAGTATCTATATTATAGATGCTTAAAATTATTGTATCATTATCATTGTATGGTGGGATTTCTACATTTGAAAATTTGTAAAATACTTTCACATCATTTTCCCCTTTTGAGTGATTATATTTTGCAACAACAACTTCTTTAAAGTGTTCTTACGCATTAGCAAACAACACTAACGACAATAGAAGTATAAACCTTTTTCATAGCGGTAAAATTAAAAGATTAATAAAGCACAAATATACACTATATTTTTATTAAATCACACTTTGTAACTCTTCCGGCAATGAAATTTTTATTTTGCAATTGATTCCACCACGCCATCAACAAAATAAGTACGCAAAGTTTCATGCGCCTGCACATCGTGCGCCGAACGAAGGCGTTTGCCTTCGGCATTGGTTGTAAGCGTAAATCCTTTTGAAAGAATTGTGTCAATATTGTTTGCAGCAATTTTTGTTTCGTATAGTTGGAGCGTTTGTTTGTGTTTGAGTAACAGTTGTTGAGGCGCAGTTTTTAGTTGTTTTTTGTAATTATCTAAGTATTGCATATTGCGGCTTAGGCTTATTTTTACGGCATTTGTCAATTGATTGTGAGTGAATTGTAAACGTAATTTTTCGTTTTCCACACGGTGCTTGCCATGAATTTCGAGTTTGCGATTGTGTTCCGTTAAAACCGATTTTTGTTTTTCAACAATTGCAGCGCAACTCACTGTTAATCGTTGCTGCAATTCCTGCCACTGTTGCAACACGTTGCTCATTTTGTCAATCAAAAATTCGGCAACAGCCGTAGGAGTTTTAAGAGTTGTGTGTGCCACAAGGTCGGCAATTGAGCTGTCTTTATCGTGCCCTATTCCGGTAATTACCGGTAGTGGAAATTGTGCAATATGCGCTGCTATGCTGTAATTATCGAACCAACGTAAATCGGTTTTTGCGCCGCCGCCACGAATAATTACCACTACATCGAAATTGTGCTCTTGCTCAAAAATACGTTCAAGCGCTGAAACTACCGATTGTTCTACTTCTATGCCTTGCATAGCAGCATTGAAAAGTGTGGTTGCAAATGGCAATTGCGCACGATTGTTGTTCAAACTCTGCATAAAATCTTGATAGCCGGCAGCCGTTTCCGACGAAATAACGGCAATGCGCTGTATGAGCGTTGGTAATTCCAACGATTTATTCATATCAATTACACCTTCGGTTTGTAGGCGTTCAATAATTTCACGGCGTTGTTTTTCTTCTTCGCCAAGCGTGTACACGGGGTCAATATTGGTAATATTCAAACTCATGCCATACAAAGCATGAAATTCTACCGAACATTGCACCAAAACTTTCAATCCGGTTTGCAACGGAATACCGGTTTCGGCTTTGAAATAACTGTTGATTACATTATAGGAATACGACCAAATTGTAGCTCGTTGTTTTGCCGTGATTTGCGTAGTATTTTCATTTTTTTCAATCAATTCCAAGTAACAATGTCCTTTGAAATTAACCGAAATTTCGTTGATTTCGGCAATAACCCACAGTGATTTTGGCAGCGATTGCTTCAAACTCTGCTCAATGCGAGACTGTAATTCCGAAAGTTTTATATGAGAATGTTCCATAAAATATATCAACTAAAATCCTTGTCTCCTCGTTTCTTGTTTCCTTGTCTCCTAAAATGCCTCCGAAATAGTTAAATACAAACCCGAATCGCCGAAACGCGCCCAGCCGTAATCTATGCGCAGATTGATTTTTTCGTGTTTACTTGCCTGTAAACGCCCGCCCACACCATACACATATTTTATAACAGTTTCATGCAGTTCGCTGAAATTATCGAAAGCATTGCCAACACCGCCAAACACCACCATTGAAAACCGTCCAAACAAATGACGGCGCAGTTCGGCTTGGGTAAAATACACATATTTGTCGATATACATATATTTATTGGAAATTCCACGCATACGTTCGGCACCGCCCAATTGATATAATTTATAAAAAGGTTGGTCGCCTTCGCTTGCTCCGGCAAATAGTTGAAGAGCAAGCACTTGTTTTTCAAAAATAGAAATATAAGTACGAGCATCAAGCATATAATTATAAAATCCGTAGGAATGTTCGTTGTATTTGGGGTACAAAAACAATCCGGCGGTTATGTATTTCCCGCGAGTGGGAAAATTCATATCGTTGCGGCTATCGTAAGCTATGTAGGGACCAACACCAAATAAAAGATTATTTTTTTGTTCGGGCAGCCTATTTTCGGGCAAAATATCGTCATTGATTTCAATGTTGTAAATATTGGCATAAGACACATCGTAGGTCAAACCGGCAAAAAAATCATTAAAAAAGAATGAATGTGAGGCGTTGCCGAAAACCTGTAAGTACTTGATTTCAAACCTTTGCGGATTGTGGTTACGAGTGCGTTGCCCTATGCCGTAAAATTTATCGGGCGACTGCTGAAATTGCACACGGGTATTGATAGCCCAACCGCCGCGAGTGTGCATACTAAACGTTGAGCGCAGATTTATCCAATTGTTGGTAGAATATGAAAAATAATTAATAAGCGTGGTATTGCGCCGGTATTCCGAAGTATCACGACTCGGAAAACTGATAGTTTGCATAATACCAAAGGTAAAAGCACTTGCAGGGTCGTAGCCCAGCGAAGGATAGGTGTTGATAGTAGTACCGCCCCACTGCCACTCAAAAAGCGCAAGTGCGCGGTCTATTGCTTTGTTGAAAAATGACGATTGCGCAGTGTCGAGAGTTGCATTAGAAGGTAAACTATCGGTATTTTGCGAAAAAGCAATGTGCGGTGCGAGTAGTACACTGCAAAAAAATAGCATAACGACATTTTTTTTCATCGAGGTATAAATTGGGGATTTGCGATTCTCGATTTACCCCCCACCCCCTGAAGGGGCTTTGAGAGAGCGGTTAATTCCGTTGTTTTGTTCTTTAATTATTTATCGTTTGCCGAGCTTTACAAAGTCCCCCTTGAGGGGGATTTAGGGGGCTTTACTATTTCCGTTTTCCACCCGGTTTCACTCGTTTTCCAAACGTCTCACGAGTTTTTTCCTGTTGTTTTTCGGCTTGTTTTTGTCTTTTTTCGGCTTTTCGAGCTTGTGGATTCTTCGCTTTCTGCTTCATTTTTTTCGTTGAAGCTTTCAATTTGGATTGGTGCGAGTTTTTTTCCGATTTTTTCATACGCTTAACGGTTTTTTGGCTGTTAAGTTTCGCACGACGTTCGTCATAGCGTTTTTGTCTATCTTTCTCGTTTTTCTTCGCTACTCTTGCCTGTTCTTTTTTGCTCAAATGCGTACTTTTATTCGCACCTTTTTTGAAAGAATCTTTACTTTTGCTACCGTCTTGTGTCTTTCCGCCTCCCGATTCTTGTTTGGGCGCTCTAAATTTTTCTTTGCGAACACCTCCGCCACCCGAACTATTATCGTCATCATACTGTGCATACAATGCGTTGTTTACCAAAAACAATGCACTGAATAGTAGTAAAACTCTAAAAATTTTCATATACTCTTTGTTAAAAAATAAGGCAAAGATACAAATTAATTTTATTTTTTTTGCTGTTGTTGATAAGTCGTTGAAATTTTGAATAATTGAATAACAGAATAACTGGTAAGCGAAAAAAGTGGGGGAATTTATTGTGGGGTTGACATTATTCCGTCAATTTTTCCGTCAAATTTACAGCTATTGTATTTCCTATTGCGTTAAATGCCTCACGTGCCGCATTTTCGTAAGTAGTATGTCCGCCTTTTTGCGACAATTCCTCTTGGTAGAGCGTTTTGCCGCTTTGCGTTTTTACGAGCGCAACTTCCACATCGGCATAGCAAAATACTATATCGCCCGGCGTGCCGTGTTTACGTGCCGAGGCTTTTAGTTTTACCACATAATCGGCTTGCGTAATATCGTTGGTAAAACTGCAACCTTTTTTACTCAATTCGCTTTTCACTTTATTGCTAATGAGCGTCGAAGTTTTTCCAAACATATCTTCGCTGCTTTCAACAAAGACATACACGCCTTGTTTCAATCGTGCCAAAGCCTGCTCTATGGTATTATAGTGTACTGTGGTTTTTTCAATATGCGTAGCGGCATTGGCATCAAGAGCTACAAGCACATTTTGCGCCAATTCTACTTTTGCGTGCAGTGCTTCGGCGGTTTCGTATTGCGCACGCGCTTTTGATTTTTCGCCCGATTGCTCCAATTGTTGGGCTGTTGCAAGCATACTTTCCAACTGTTGCAAATTCATATTCAGCGAAGCCGAATAATACCCTATCAATTCATATTTATTCACATAAGCAAAGGCGTAAAGCAATCCATTTTCACTGTAACTGTCGGTTTTTACGTTGGTAAGTTCAAGGTCTGTTTCTGTGATTATTTTCGATATAAACGTATCTTTAATTATCTCTTTTTCGCCATTTTCGCCTTGCGTTTTGGTGCGCTCTGTATCTAAGTTTTTTTTGCTACGCACTCGCACCAGAATTTTTTCAGTCAGTTCTGCTTGTGCATCTTTGAGCAAGCGTGCTTGTGCGGTGGCTTGTGTTTCGCCGTTACGCATATTGCCGGTTTGAAAACCGTAAAAAAATGTTGAACTTGGGTAATTTTGTTCGCGGTCTTGGGTTTTTAGCCAATTGGGTTGGGCTTGTGCGCTCAATGCTGCAAAGAGCGCAACGATAAAAATTGATAGATGTTTTTTCATAATTATTTTATAAAATTAATAGGAACTTCTAAAAATAGCCCGTCATTCCTGCGAAAGCAGGAATCTCCTCATGGTCAGCACTATTTTTAAGAGATTCCTGCCTTCGCAGGAATGACGGACTTTTGAGAAACTAATCACTAACCATTAACCACTAAAATTAATTCATTCCCACACTCTCCACAAAATTCAAAGCATTATTAAACGTCGCTTGAAACGTACCAAAATCGGGTAATGCCGATTGCAATTCCGGCACTTGCTGCAAATTCTCGAAAATTGGTTTCAACACTTTTGCTTCGTCCACTTCCAAAGTTACAAAGGCTCGAAATTTCTTGCCTTGTTCGTCTTGTTGGTATTCCTCGCACACTACGCGATAGCCGCGTATAGTTTGATTTACTGTTATGTCAATTTTTCGATTAAACGTTGTTTGCAAGTTTTCGTCTAAATTAGTTTTGGTTTGATTAATAAAATACTGTGTAGTACTTTTTACCGTAACTTCAATTTTCGATGCCAATTCTTCCAAAGCAATCGTATTTGCTACACTTTTGGCAATTTGCGGGTCAATACTTGTTTCCATACCACGGGCGCGAATTACGCCCTCTGCCGAAGTTGCCGAAGGTTGGCACGGAAAAGGGGGCAGGGTAATCCAAGTAGGTTTTGGCAATATCGGCACCGGCGGTGTCGTTGTTTCAGAAATTACTGCCGTATCTACGCTTGGCACAGTTATGCCTTGTGCTTTAAGTTGCGAAACCATATCGGTAGGCAAAACGCCCGAATTGCTTATCAAAGCTGCCATAGTAGCCAAAGTGCCTTCTTGTTTTGCCTCTAAATTTTCGCGGCTAAATTCATTTTTCACTGTTTGCAATTTCACACATATTTGATACTGTATGTTATCAAGCATTTGCAGTTGGCCTAAATTCTGCGTGAATTTTGAAAAACTTGTTCCCAAAATCATATCGGAAGCCGAGCCAAGAACTTTTATTATAATAGCTCCGGTTTTTACTGTTTTGGTTTGTTGATTAAGATATTTGTCGCAATCTTGTGCGAAGGTTGTGCCTACTGTTACTACCAGCAATGTGGCGACTAATGTGATTTTTTTGTTCATTTTGTTTGTTATTTTAAATTTATACTATTTCGTTTTTTTACATGAAAAAAACCAGTACATTTCATATTGAATTGTACCGGTTAGGAATTGAGGGGGTGTAAGGAAGTCTATTGAATTTCCTCTTTAAACTGTGGGAATTTCATTTTTTTCAACTTATTGCCCGGCGTGGGCGTGGCAAGAACTGTTTTGTCTCTCGAAACTAAATATTTTGCTTTGCCCTGTATAGCAAGGTCAAAAAGGAAATTATCTTTCGGGTCAAGGCAATCTTTGAATGTTGTTTGTGTTTCTATGTATTCGGTAATGGTGGTGTACGTTGTGAGCGTTTGTTTTACATTCAATCCATATTTTTTAAATTTACTGTACGATAAAACCCTTTTGATTTCTTCAATAGACGGAACGGAACGCAAGAACACCACTTTGTTATGTTCAATTAAATCAAACAATTCGCTCAATCGACGGCTAATAATAAAGTCAACCCAAATATTGGTATCTAACACCGTTCTATTTTCCATTGCGACACTCTTCAATTATTGCATCTATTTCGGCAGATGTTATTTTTAGCCCTTGGGGGTTATTCATTTTATCGGTTTTTTCTACGAGCGCACGCATTTCTTCCATACTCATTTTTTTTTCTACTGTTTTCGCTCTTACCGGCGTAGCTACCCACTCAAACGCCTTTGTCAATTTATCAAATGTTTTTAAATCCATCGATGGGACAAAAACATTAAACTGATGTGCTGCTATTGCTGTTGCCATAACTGTAACTGTTAATTATTTTCGCAAATATATAACCATTTTTACAAAATACAACCTTTTCGGTAAAATTCAATATGTCAATGAACTCGGTATTGTTTTTGTTTTATTTTGTCTGAACACTTCGGCTACGCTCAGTGCATCGCCTTGATTTTTTTCAAGATTAACTTCGTTGAGCTCCGCTTCGCTACGGTTAAAAAATCCTGTAAATCTTCTTAACCTTGAAAAAATCGTGGCACTGCACTGAGTTTAGTCGAAGTGTTCAGACAAAAACAAAAAAACAAAACCAAGCAAAAATTTACTCGGTTTTGATTAAAGAATAACCATAAGTTACATTTCATTAAATGAGAAAATTGAAAAATACTTTACCCTTCACTTGGTAAATAAAACCAATTGGTTTATTTTTGCTACATGAAAGAAAAAACGACATACAGTAAATCCGAAAAAACAAGGCAATTCATTATCGAAAAATCTGCTCCTATTTTTAACAAAAAAGGCTATATCGGCACTTCGCTTTCCGACATTATTGATGCCACAGGATTGAGCAAAGGGTGTATTTACGGCAATTTTAAAAACAAAACCGAAATAGCGGGCGAGGCATTCAAATATAATTTGTCGATGAGCGCTTACGGCTTTTCTTTGGGAACTTTGGGAAGCAAACTTACTCCTCTTGCAAAACTTCATAAGTTGAT
>WQTX01000080.1 GCA_009786075.1 Bacteroidota bacterium
TTTCGCCAAAAAAACGTCCGATTGTGTAATTACAGGCATCGCCCAATATTGCTGCCACTATGAGTAATAGTATAAGCCAATATATATGCAGCGAATTTCCGGGATTTATGGCAATAGTACCTGCTATAAAAAGGAGCGAATCGCCGGGTAAAAAAGGAGTTACCACCAAGCCTGTTTCGCAAAAAATAATCATAAATAAAAATACGTACATCCACGTTCCATACTCTGAAACAAAGTAATGTAGCGTTCCATTCGTATCACTCAATAACTGAACAAAAAAAGTCCAAGCTTGTTGTATTAATTCCATCATAATAAGTATTCAATTAGTATTTACGGGGGCAAATATACTATTTTTTGTCCACAGATTACGCTGATTTTCACAGATTGTTTTTTATCTTGAATTTACTGTGTACTGCTTTTTTATGTAAACCATGATTTTGATACGATTTTTTTTGTATTTTTAACCGTGCAAAAATTTTCAACTTTTTATTGATTGCTTATGAAAAAACTAATACACAAAAAATCGGTATTTACAATCGGCTTATTCTTTATGATATGCAGTGTACAGGCGCAATTCGAGACTTTGCGTTTTCCGAAAGACACGTTTACCACCGACACCATGCAGGTAAATACCGCGCAAACCAAAACGCAGGTAATTTACAAAGCATACAAACAAATTGCCTATGTGAGCAAACCGACAGATGTGAATTATCAAAGTTTAGATGTGTATGTGCCGGTTCGTGTAGGTGGCAATAGCATTGATGCAAGTAATGCACCTATTATATTGTATATTTTGAGTGAAAATTTTATGTCGGTAAGTGCCAGTGCCGATGCGCAGGTGCGGGCACAACCGCAAACAACTACCGCCAAGGCATTGAACAGTGAACAGGCGCAAGTGGCTCTTGCACAAGGTTTTGTTGTAGTGGTTCCGGCGTGCCGTGGCAGTGAAATTCGCAACACTAACGGGCAATTTACCGGTAAAGCCCCCGCTTCGATTGTTGATTTGAAAGCTGCCGTGCGCTACATTCGCCACAATAAAGGTGTGCTGCCCGGCAACACCAATCGCATAGTGGCGCTTGGTTGCGGAAGTGGCGGCGGATTGGCTGCCTTGCTTGGCACTTCGGGCAATAATTCGCTCTACACACCTTATTTACAGGAACTTGCCGCTGCGCAAACTACCGACAATATTTTTGCTGTGGCGTGCTATGCACCCAATATTGATTTGGAACATGCCGATATGGCGTATGAATGGCAGTTTGGCACAGTGCCGTTGAAAAAAGCTATGGTCAATCAAAATATTTCACGCCAATTGATTGCGCTCTATGCCGGTTATGTGGAAGGTCTTGCACTGCAAGGAAAAGACGGTTTTGGACGGATAACCGTTGAAAATCTGCAAAAATATTTATTGGTGCATTATATTTTTCCGGCAGCCGAAGAATTTCTCAATCAACTTCCGGCAGAAAAACGTGATGCCTATCTTGCCGAAAATCCGTGGATTTTGTATTCCAACAAAAAAGTTTCGTTTAGTTTCAACGATTATGTAATGCATGTGGGTCGCTCAAAGTCGGTACCTGCCTTTAACGGCATTGACCTTAAACAGCCCGAAGCGCAATTGTTTGGTTCGCCAACTGTGAATGCCCGCCATTTCACAACGTTTACCCACCAACTTACCAACACTAACAAACAAGCAGTACTCGATAAAGAACTTTTGAAAATCATAGGCATGATGAACCCCATGAATTTTATAGAAGTTTCGCAAAACTGCGCCCAACACTGGTGGCTACGCAATAGTAGCAGCAACAACGAAATTCCGCTAACTCCTATGATACAATTTGCCACAAGTTTAGAAAACAATCAAAAATCGGTAAACTGCCGTTTGAATTGGAACGCCGAAAATTGCAGCGATGCGCAATCTGAAAAATTGATGCAGTGGGTTAAAAGTATTCAGTAGAGAGTATTCAGTAATTGGCATATCATTGAATTAGAGCAATCGTATGAAATTTTGCCCTAAATTTGATTTATTCCAACTTTGCAATCAGAATAAAAAATGTACTTTTGTACTTCGATAAACTCAGCATATCATAAAAAACAAAAATGTCAAAAAATAAAAAAATAACAATTCAAGGAACAGAAATTATGCTCTTTTCGCATAAGAAAGAGGATTATATTTCGCTTACAGATATGGCAAGATACAAAGATTCAATGGAAACAAGTTTAGTTATTTCTCATTGGATGAGCACTCGCTATACTGTGGAATTTTTGGGTATTTGGGAAAGTTTAAATAATCCCGATTTTAAACCCACCGAATTCAGTAGGTTTAAAATGGAAAGTGGCAGTAATGGTTTTGTATTAACCCCAAAACGATGGGCAGAAACCACCAATGCTATTGGTATATTCTCAAAAGCAGGGCGTTACGGTGGCGGAACTTTTGCCCACAAAGACATCGCTTTTGAATTTGCCTCGTGGTTAAGTGCTGAATTTAAGTATCTGATAATCAGAGAATTTCAACGCCTCAAAGAAGACGAAAACCAACGCCTTTCGCTCGAATGGAGCTTGCAACGTACACTCTCAAAGGTCAATTATCAAATTCACACATCGGCAATAAGCCAAAATCTTATTCCAAAAACACTCACAAAAGCGCAAATCAATTACATTTACGCAAGCGAAGCCGATTTGTTGAATGTAGCATTGTTTGGAATGACCGCCAAAGAATGGCGTGAGGCAAACCCCGGTAAAGACGGTAATATGCGTGATGATGCCACATTGGAACAACTCGTTGTACTCTCGAATATGGAAAGCATAAACGCACTTTTAATTCAGCAAAAACTCACACAAGCAGAGCGATTGCAGCAACTCAACAATACGGCAATTATGCAAATGCAAACATTGCTTAACAGTAAAACATTGAAAGCATTAAATAATTAGTGGTGTATTGAAAACACCGCCAAAAACAAAAATAAAGAAACAGAAATATAAAAATATAACATTTTGATTTTGAGCTTTTAATGCTCTTTTATTCTTTCAAGTCAGAAACTTAGACAATTTCAAAACTACATGGGGAATAAGTTGCGAAAGTTCACGCTCCGGCGTGAACTATTTCGTGCTTATTTTGTGTAGAAAGGTTTGTCTAAGTACCATGACTTGAAAATAAGCAATTAACGAAATAGTTTACGCTTTTTTATGCAGGAAAACCAAGAAATACATATCGGAAACATAATTTGCAAACATCTGAAAAAAGAAGGACGCAGTGTTGCATGGCTCTGTGTTCAATTGGGTTGGCAACGGCAAAAATACTATCGTTTACTCAGCAATAATTTGATAGACGTAAACGATTTATATAAAATTTCTGTTCTCTTAAACTGCAACTTTTTTCAGTTTTATACATTTTCTCTTTGCGGTCAAACAAACAACAATTGTAACAAATAAGCTACACATGTGTAACAAATGAACAACAAGTAATTGTTTGTAAATCAAATAAATAGATTTATTTTTGTTTGTATTACGTATATTTAATCGTTAGCCGCCACCCGCTGACAGCGCAGTGCGAATTGGCAGAGTGGCGACAACGAGGTGGCAAGACCTATAAAGCCGTTAGAGCAGGAAAAAAATAAAATTAATATGTTACAATTCAGAAATTTAACAATCGGAACAGCGGTCGCCAATCAAAGCGGGGCAATGGAAGCAGATACCATTTCAAAAAACGGGCGGAGTTTGAAAAGCCAAATGAGTAAGAAAAATTTAAAACAAAAGTAAAGCAATGAAAAAAATAAATATCTCACTCGCTTGCTTTATTATTGGAATAATTGGAGTAATTTTTTATGTTTTCGGTGTTGTATGGAACTTTTACGCTGTCGGCGGTTGGAATTCTCCTGTTGAGGATACCAAGTTTTCTGTACTAGTAGGTACTATTGTACCGGTTGGTTATGCGCTCTTGCTTTTTTTTGGACTTAAAATTTTAAAATATGGCACATTCTTTAAGTATTTTATGGTTGCTCTTTTAATAGGTTTCATTTTGCAAGCAATAATGCACATTGGTGTTGATATATTATTTGGTGGGCTTTCTGTAACTGGGTTTTTACTTGGTGTGGGAAGTATAATTATTACGGTATCTATAATAAGATTTTTTGTTGATTACAAAGAGAATAATAAATAATTTAAAGCAGAATATTATGAATGTAAAATTAAAAATGATTGCCAATACAAGAAATTTCTTTATCTTGTTGTGGGTTTGCTTAAACATTGTGGGATGTAAAAATAGCCCTGACATTAATGTTAAAGAAATTAACTTGGACAAAGAAGTTGCAACCCAAATAGATAATCTATTAAAAAATGACTATTCGACTGTGTTTAGTTATACGGTATTTCCTGTTAAAACTCCTGAAAGTGTTTTTCAAGATATTGCAAAAAGAAATGTTCAAGAGAAAGATATTTTTATTAGTAAGTTCAAGCAATGTGATGTGTTTTTATGTCCAAATTTAACTTATAAATTAACAGACCTTACAGTTTCCTCTGTAACAAAAAACTACGAAGCAATGGGTTATTATGTTGTGAAAGAGGACAAATTAATGGGAGTTGGATTAATTTTCAATGAAACTGTAGAGATTGGAGGGCTTATTCAAAAAGCAATTGGTTATAGAGCAAAATTTGTAAAATCTTGGTTTATGCATCTGTTAGGTCTTGCGTTTATACCTTGTGTGATATGGTTAATTCTGAGTATTCGTAATTGGAGAGAAAGTGGTTTTGGCATTTTTATGTCTATTGCTATAATTGTATTTAGTATCATTTATTTCCTTGAAGTCATTAAAATTCTCACGTAAATTGGAACCCTCGTTAGGCTAAGGCTTCTTGCCTTAGTCGACTTTATCAAAACAGGCTTTGCCTAAATTGAAATTTTTAAAAATCCTCTTTGTTCAACCGCAGCAAAGGGGATTTTTATTTTCCGGAAACTTTTGCAATTTTTTTGAAATGGTGTATCTTTGCCTTCACAAAACTCGAAAATCCATGTCGTTTCTAAGAACAGAAAATATTGTAAAAAAATACGGTAGCCGCACGGTTGTAAAAGGCGTGTCGGTGGAATTGCACCAAGGCGAAATTGTTGGGCTTTTGGGTCCGAATGGTGCCGGAAAAACCACATCGTTTTATATGATTGTGGGATTGATAAATCCTAATGCGGGGAAAATTTTCTTAGACGATATAGATATTACCAAACAGCCGGTGTTTAAGCGAGCTCGTAAAGGTATTGGTTATTTGGCGCAAGAAGCATCGGTGTTCCGCAAACTTTCGGTGGAAAATAACATTAGAGCCGTGCTCGAAATGACCGACATGACCCATGAAGAACAACGCGATAAATTGGAACAACTGATTGCCGAATTTCACTTGGAAAAAATACGGAAAAGTTTGGGTATTCAGCTTTCGGGTGGCGAACGCCGTAGAACCGAAATTGCCCGTGCGCTTGCCATTAATCCAAAATTTATTCTTCTCGATGAACCCTTTGCCGGCGTTGACCCCATTGCCGTAGAAGATATTCAACGAATAGTTGCCACGCTAAAAAATAAAAATATAGGCATACTTATAACCGACCACAATGTGCACGAAACCCTTTCAATAACCGACCGTGCGTATTTATTGTACGAAGGCTCTATTCTAAAATCGGGTACTGCCGAAGATTTGGCAAACGACGAAATGGTGCGCAAAGTGTATTTGGGGGAGAATTTTGAATTGCGGTAGGCTTCGAATTTAATTTGCACCGAACTATTTCCTTCCACCCATTGCATCGCCTATAACTTCTATGGCAATTTTCGCAGCCCGTTGCTCGGCATCTTTTTTTGAAAAACTGTGCGCATGGGCTATTTCAACATCGTCTATAAATACTTTTGCGAAGAAATTTTCATCGTTTCCGGGACGTACTACACCATTGGCATCGGTTGTAAACGAAAGCTTCAGTTTGTATTTTTGTGTGTATTCCAAAAGTTGACTTTTGTAATTGGTATCAATGTGCTCAAGTTCTTCGAAACTGAAATGCGGCATAAGCACTTCAAGAATGTATGCTTTGGTAAAATCAAAGCCTTTGTCTAAATAAATTGCACCTATTAAAGCCTCCACGGTATTGCCAATAGCATCGTTTTGCGACAGTCGTACAAGATTTGCCCGCAAGTGCTTTTGCAATCCCAATTCCAATCCCAATTTGTTCAACGATTTGCGATTGACAATTTTCGACTTCATTTTACTCAAATACCCTTCGGGTTTATCGGGGTATTTTCGGAATAAATATTCTGCCAAAACGGTGTCGAGCACCGAATCGCCCAAAAATTCCAAACGTTCGTTGTGAGGTGTATTGCGCATCTTTGGTCGCGCAGTTATAGACCTGTGAGTGAGTGCCTTACGGTAATATTGTGTGTGAATAGGCATAAAACCCAACAACTTGTACATCTGCGCAAAAAACTCCTTTTCTGTTTTTTTGCAGAAAAGGAGCTTAGTATGATAACGTAAACGTAATGGACGCAAAACTTTTAACCTTTATATTTTTTTAAGACAATTGTTCCATTATGACCGCCAAAACCGAATGTATTGCTTAGTGCATATTCAACATCACGTTGTTGTGCCGTATTAAGCGTCAAATTCAATTTTTGGTCAATTTCAGGGTCTAAATTTTTGCAATTGATTGTAGGAGGAACAATACCTTTTTGCAAAGCAACAATACAAGCCATGGCTTCCATAGCTCCGGCAGCACCAAGTAAGTGTCCGGTCATAGATTTTGTAGAACTTATATTTACTTTATAAGCGTGTTCGCCAAACAATTTTTTAATTGCAGTTGTTTCGGCAATATCGCCAAGTGGCGTTGAAGTGCCGTGAACATTGATATAATCAATATCGGTAACGTCAATACCTGCATCTTGAATTGCCGATTTCATACAAAGTGCCGCACCTGCACCTTCGGGGTGTGGAGCTGTTAAATGGTGGGCATCGGAACTCATACCGCCACCTACAACTTCGGCATAAATTTTTGCGCCGCGAGCTACTGCGTGTTCGTATTCTTCGAACATCAACGCTACGCCGCCTTCGCCCATTACGAAACCATCGCGCGAAATGTCGAACGGACGTGATGCCGATTCTGCTTCTTCGTTATTTTCCGAAAGAGCTTTCATGGCATTGAAACCACCTATACCACATTCGTTAATAGTAGCTTCGGAACCACCGGTAATAAATGCTTTTGCTTTTCCCAAACGAATGTAGTTAAACGCGTCTATCATTGCATGTGTCGATGAAGCACATGCCGAAACTGCGGTAAAACTTGGTCCGCGTAAGCCATATTTCATTGAAATATAACCGGCTGCTATATTCGAAATCATTTTAGGAATGAAGAACGGATTGAAACGCGGAGAGCCGTCGCCTTTGGCAAAACCAGCTATTTCAACTTGAAAAGTTGTTAAACCACCAACACCCGAACCCCAGATTACTCCTATATCTTCGAGATTTTCTTTTTCTAAATCTAAATTTGAATCCACTACACATTCATGGGCTGCTGCCATGGCAAAATGTGTGTACGGGTCCATTTTGCGGGCTTCTTTCCTGTCGACATACTGTGTAACGTCGAAGTTTTTTACTTCACACGCAAATTTTGTTTTAAATTTCTCGGTATCGAAGTGAGTGATAGGAGCGCTACCACTCACTCCGTTTTCGAGATTTTTAAACACTTCTTCTACAGTACTTCCAATAGGAGTAAAAGCTCCAATTCCTGTAACTACTACTCTTTTTAGTTCCATTGAATCTGAAAATAATGTGTTCGACTAAATTACTTCGAGTTTTTCTCAATGTAAGCAATAGCGTCTCCTACTGTAGCAATACCTTCGGCTTGCTCATCAGGAATAGCAATGTCAAATTCTTTTTCGAATTCCATGATTAATTCTACAGTGTCTAATGAGTCGGCACCCAAATCGTTGGTAAAATTAGCTTCCGGAGTTACTTCGCTGGCATCTACGCCTAACTTGTCCACAATGATTGCTGTAATTTTTGATGCAATTTCTGACATAGTCTTTAAAATTTTAGTTAATAATAATTATTTAATTAATTTTGTGCTGCAAATGAATATAAATTTTTTTATTAAAAAAAGGAAAAAGTGATAAATTATTCAACGCTTTTTCATAAGTATGGAAAAATCAATCGTTTGCATGGTTTATAACTCTTAACATATTTGTAATTTTATGTCTCGTTTAGCAATTTTTGCCTCCGGTTCGGGTTCAAATGCCGAAAATCTTATTCGTTTTTTTGCCAATTCTTCTACAAAAATTACTCGTATTTTTTGTAACAATCCAAAGGCAGGCGTTATTGAAAGAGTTGAAAAACTTAACGTGCCGGTTACGATATTTTCTCGTGATGATTTTTATAATTCGCCCAAAGTGCTTAATCAACTTATTGAAGATAAAACGGACACAGTTATTCTTGCCGGTTTTTTATGGTTAATTCCGCAGAATTTGATTGCGCAATTTCCAAACCGTATAATTAATATACACCCTGCGCTTTTGCCCAATTATGGCGGCAAGGGAATGTATGGCGCACGGGTGCATGAAGCGGTTATTGCCAACGGCGAAACACAAAGCGGTATAACTATTCATTTGGTTGATGAAATTTACGATAATGGTAAAACATTATTCCAAGTTACGTGCGACATTACGCCTGATGACACTGCCGACACGCTTGCGCAAAAAATTCATGCTTTGGAGTATGAGCATTTTCCGAAGGTGGTGGCGGGGTTTTTAGAGACTTGTTGAGTTTTTGAAACTTAACGAGGTCTGATTTGTGTAGATTTAATTGTTAGCTGCAAGCCGGACAGTGCAGTGCGATTGGACTGCGAGCAAGATAGTTGAAAAATAAAGTATTAACAATAAAAAAATGAATAAAGAGTATATGAAAACGAGAATGTTAACAATCATAATGTTGATTTTTACTTTTGGGTTTGCATACGGACAAGAAAATCCAAATAACAGTAAATTAGACAAAAATGTAGTTGAGATAAGTCAGCTCAAAAGTGAAATTGCAGAACTCAAAAGTGAGATAATTGAACTTAAAGAGAAAGCGCAATGGAAAAATGAAATATTTGAACAGAGACTTCAACAAGCGTCAGACACAATAGCTAATCAGAACTCACTTTTTGATGGATTTGGCGTTCTCTACGGAATTATTACAGTCATAATTGCCTTAATCGGCATTGCTTTACCTATATTGACATATCAATTTGGGATAAAACCTTCTCAAAATGCGTTGAAAGAATTTGAAAATAATGCTGACAAGAAAATGGAAGATTTTCTTGAAAAATCACGCAATAAGCAAATTGAACAAGCAATTGAAAATATTAAAAGTCAAAATCCCGAATTAAAAAGTAATGCTACAACATTTTTGTCCCTAACCCAACACCAAGGATTTACCGACGAACAATTATATAAATTATTTTTAATTCTAAAATCAGCAGACATAGATGAGACAACGAAAGGACAAATTGCTTTTTCCATATCAAATAAAAAAAGTGACTATGCAACTGAATATTTTACAACAGCACTACAAAACAATTATGTAAATATTAAGTATGCAGCGATAAAGTATTTTGTCAATATTGGGTTTGACAATCATTTGAACATTTTCAGAGACTTGATTTCAAAATCTGAAAATAAATATATTGAACTTGTAACATTACTAACTTGGTTGTATAGCTTAAATAAAAATTCAATATTGACGGTTATTAACAATAAGGACATAGTTGATAGTTTAGACCAACAGGCACTGAAAACATTAAAAGGAGCATTGCCTTCATTGAATAAAACGTGGCGGATTGAGGAAAATGAGTTTGAAAAATCATATCTGAATGAAATGGTTAAAAAAGCCAGCAGCCAACAAGCGTAGCCGTTGCACAACCGGCAAAAATTTGTTTAAATTGCTAAAATACCACCTCAAATAAGCCATTTTAAGCAATAGGTCTATTGTATGTAGAATGTTGAAGTCTAAAAACAACGGCTTATTTTGGTTCAAAACAAGCGTTTATGAATGCGCAGAAAAATGATTTTGTATCAATTGTGTTCTATTTCAAAAACATTTTGTATCTTTGTAGTGAGTTTTAAAATCACTCTATGGCTATAAAATATAAAAATATATCATTTCAAGCAAATGCCTTGCTCAACAAACTGATTGAAGAAAACAGGGTTTGTTTTGACATAAATACTGCTTACAGCATTTTGACTAATTCGAGCCAAGATGCTGTAAAAAGACTGTTGAGTGATATGACGAAACGAGGTTTGCTAATGCGCATAAAGGAAGGACTTTATTATATTATTCCCTTTGAACAAGACCCAAAAACATTTATGCCCGATTGGCATTTGCTTTCGCAGTACCTTGTTGGCGATGCTGAATATTATATCGGCTATTTTTCGGCATTGCAAATTCACAGTCTGACAACGCAGCCAAATTTAAGAGAGCAAATCGTTGTAAATAAACAAATTAAACCCTCTACTCTTTTTGTAAAAGAAATTCCGTTTCAATTTATTTATCACAACGAAAAACATTTTTTCGGCGATAAAAAAACGTGGATTGACAGTTTCAATCGAGTACAATGCAGCGATTTGGAAAAAACGATTATTGACTGTCTTTTTAAACCCGAATACGCAGGCGGAATAACAGAAATAGCAAAAGCCATTTACAAAATCAAAGACAAAATAGATTACACAAAAATCTTACAATATGCAAAACGCTTTGATTCGCAAGCGGTAATTAAACGGCTTGGATTTTTGCTTGAATTATTGGAAATTGAAAATAATATGATTGACGAACTACAAAAATTGCGGACAAATTCAGTTATATTGTTAGAGCCGTCATATCCAAAAGAGGGAAAAACTATTTCTCGTTGGTCTATTCGGCAAAATATTGATACAGAGTCCATTTTGTTACCCATTTACAGTTAAAATATGATTGAACAAAAAGAAATAAACAAAATTGCGACCAAAAATCGTGTAAGTGACCGCCAAATTGAAAAAGATTATGTGCTTTTGTGGTTGCTTTTCGCTATTTCCAAAAACGAAATATTGTATAACGCATTAGTATTCAAAGGCGGAACGGTATTGAAAAAAGCATATTTTGAAGATTACAGATTTTCCGAAGATTTGGACTTTACGCTAATTGACGAAACTGTTTCAAACGAACAAATTTTGCAAGAGTTCAACAATCTTTTTGAATTTATCAAAGAAAAATCAAATATTGATATGCGAATTGACCCGAAGAAATGGGCAATTCACGAATCGGGCAGTCCGCAATTTTACATTGATTATATTGCTTCATTGCAAGGAAGTATGGGCAGTCGAGATTTGAAAATTGACATTACGAGAGGAGAAATTTTGGAAACAGAAGTTGAAACAAAAACGATTTTCAGAAATTATTCTGACCTTGAAGAGGCTTTTGAAATAAAATGCTATTCGCTTGCCGAAGTGATGATTGAGAAAATGACCGCTTTAATGGGAAGAACAGAGCCACGAGACTTATATGACTTTTGGTATTTAGCAGAAATAGAACGATTTGATATTGCTAATTATCTATTTGAATTTCAAAACAAAGCACAAAACAAAAAACAAGACCCAAAAAGATTTTTGGAAAAAGTTTTGAGCAAAGAAGCGGCTTTCAAACGAGATTGGGAAAAGAAACTCGTTTCACAAATCCACGATTTACCCGAATATGACGAAGTTTTCAGAGAATCAAAACGACATTTTAAGTTTTGAGAAAAATAACAATACGAAAAGGGAATGACAAGAAATCCACTGCTTATAACAAGCAAAATCCTATGTTTAAACCCAAATAAATATAAAGTAGAAAAAAGAGAAGGTCATTATAAATGGCGGCGTTGAGCAAGAATTTAAAAACAAATAATCATGAACACAAAAAGAATTTCACAAAAATGGATTACCAATTTAGAAGAAAACGAGATTTTTGTTTTTGGAAGTAATCTGTCGGGTTTTCACGGTGGTGGTGCTGCGGCGTTGGCAATGAAATGGGGCGCAATTTGGGGGCAAGGCGTTGGTTTGCAAGGAAAAACTTATGCCATTCCAACTATGCAAGGCGGTGTAGAAACCATAAAACCGTATGTAGATGATTTTTTATCGTTTGCCAAGTCGCACCCCGAATTACAATTTCTTGTAACAGAAATTGGTTGTGGCATTGCAGGTTTTACGGTAGCAGAAATTGCGCCATTGTTTAAGGCTGCAATAGACGAAGAAATAAAAAATGTTTATTTGCCGGAAAGTTTTTATGATGAAATTACACCAAAGTGATTTATTTAGAGGTTGCTTAAAAAATTAGAGCAAACACACGATATTTCAACAAACTTTTCCAAAGTTTAAAACTTTAGAAAAGTTGCTAATGCGAATAACGGATTGAGAGACGTAGTGCGCCGCGTCTCTACCTATGCGTTAAAATAATAAACCTTGTCTTTTTGTGTTGCCGCCGCCATTGTATCGAAATGAAGCCAACCTATAGGCTTGCCTCCGTTTGTTCTTTCAATACGGATTTTACACGGCAGTTTACTTGCATTTTCATTAATCAAGTCCCAAAACCGTACTGTTGTGAGTTTTGGCGAAATAATATCAAAACCTTTCCCGTATTTATGTGCCGATTGGGTTGCTCCTGTTGTTGTGTTGTTTGGTCTAAAACCACATTCATTGCGATTTCCTTTCCAAAACCAATTATTTACGGTTAATCCAACACCCGACCATTCTCTAATCAAATCGAGTATTCGCAGGGCGTTTTCGTCGAATATTCCGAAAATCATAGTTTCGTCGATAAATAAGTCGTAAACTTCTTTTGGCACTAATTCGTGCGCTTTAAAATACTTTGGTGTGTACATAGCATTTGGGGGTTTTAATATTTAAACGCAAATATAAAAAAATATGCTGAAAAAACGGTAAGTTTTCTGTAAAAAGTTGAAAAATATGTTCGACTTTTTCAATAAACCCTCACGACACCGATAATAAATCTCGCCCCAATTTGTGCAGACCATTTATAATTTTTTCACGCTGTGGTTTTCTCGGTTTTTTCAATCCCACACTATAATGGCTCAATTGCGACGGATTTATACCGGAAGCTCTTGCCAAAGCTGTTTTTGTAACTGTTCCGTCAATATATTTGAGCAAAGCCTCTACGTCGAATTGATATACTATTTCAAATTCGCCCTGTAATATTTCGGGAATTGTTCTTTTGGCTTTGTGCAAACATTCAATATAAAAATCCAATGCTTTTTGGGCATCAGCTTTCGCTTCGGCTACCGTTTCGCCAAAAGCAAATACGTTAGGTATTTCTAAAAATGAAACGCCATATCCGTCTTTCCCTAATTCTAATATTGCTTGTATTTGTTTCATAATGTTTATTTTCTATTAATTATTTTTAGAATACTTTTACACGTTCCTGTTGGAACTTCCTTTGCTCCATGAAATGGAATGATTACTATTTCCCCATTTCTCTCATATTCTCTGTGGCTCGTTCCATTTTGGCTTACTAATTTCCAACCGTTTTTTTGAGCAATTCTTACCAATTCACTGTATTTCATTTAGTATTTATGTGTTTGTATTTGCAAAGATATATAATTATTTACCTTTTTGCAATAAAAATGATAAAAAAAGTAATGCTTTTTAGGCGATTTTTAAATTAAAGACGTAGCACGCTACGTCTCTACGCCTCTTTTGGCAACAGTATTCGCATAATTGTTCCCTTGCCCAATTCCGACGATTTTACGAAAATTTTCCCTCTATGATATTCCCCAATAATTCGTTTGGCAAGACTTAAACCAAGTCCCCAGCCTCGTGGTTTGGTGGTGTAGCCGGCAGTGAAAATTGTCTTGAATTTTTGGCGGGGTATTCCTTTCCCGTCGTCTTTAATATCAATAATTGCACAGGTTTTATTTGTAGAAAGTGTTACCCACAGCGAGCCTTTGCCCTGCATGGCATCAACGGCATTTTTTACAACATTTTCTATAACCCACTCAAACAGAGGCTCATTGACCGGCGCCACAATGTGCTGCTGCTCGGCGTGAATGTGAAAATGCACATTTTTACTCGTGCGCAGGCGCAAATAGGCAATCACGTTCTCCACAATTTTGTTCAAATTCTCGAGCGTGAGCGTAGGTTTTGCGCCAATTTTTGAAAACCGGTCGGCAATAGTTTGCAATCGCTGCACATCTTTGTCGATTTCGTTGATTATTTCGGGTTTCACGTGCTCCAATTTCAGCAATTCCACCCATGCTATGAGCGACGAAATAGGCGTGCCCAACTGATGTGCCGTTTCTTTCGACATTCCCACCAAAAGCCGTGTTTGCTCGTTGCGGCGCAGGTTATAATACATCATGTAGGCTAACACCAGCAGCAATACGCTTACCAGCAAAAACAACGCCGGATAATAGCGCAGACGGGTAATAAGCGTGGAATTTTCATAGAAAATATAGTGCGTAATTTCGCCGTCGAGCATTATGGGAATTGCTTTGTTGCTTTTCATCATTTCGGCAATTTTTGCCTCTTGTTTTTCAGGAGTGTTAAATTCTGTTTCCCGAATATTGCCGAAGGCTATAATATTCACAGTGTCAACAGTGGTAATAACCACCGGCACCGATGCCGAATTGCGCACCACTTCTTCTACAAACGATGCAATCATATTGTTCATAATTACCTGCAATTCCGAAAAAAGGTGCGAGTCGGAATAATACAAATAATTGATAATGGTATTACCATATTTTATGGCAATGGGTTCGTAACGTGAAAATTCGGTTTTTACGCCGGGCGGCATTTCTTGGTTCAAGTCAAGGTCGAAATTCAAATTTGCCGTGGAAATTACCATGCCGTTGACATCGGTAAGAATGATTGGAATATTTTTATTGCTGCTGATAACTTTGAGCAAATACGACAAAAATCGAGAGTTATTTTCCTGTAAAATAAGATGTTGCGCCTCGCTCCAAACGTCTATTTTGCGCCGTTCGTCTTCTTTCAGTTTGTTGAACACCTGATTGGAATGTTCTACGATTACATTGCGTTTTTGAATAGCTTCAGCCCACAAGAGCACTTGCTTGCGTTCTTCACGTTTTATATCGTTTATAGTGCGGTTGAGCAACAAAAATATGGCGGCAATAATAAGTAGTGCCGAAACGAAGATGATGTATTTTATGCGGGAATTCATTTTTTATAGTTGACGAGGTTTTAGTTGACGAGGAGACGAGGGATTAGGTTTTAGGAGACGAGGGATTAGGTTTTTAGGGGTTAGGTTTTAGGTAAAAAGGCTTTGAATTCCTTGTCTCCTTGTTTCCTATACCCTCGTCTCCTAATCATACTCTATTTCAAACCCTGATTTTATAGGCGGGNCGTTCTTTTTT
>WQTX01000081.1 GCA_009786075.1 Bacteroidota bacterium
AAAAACAATACAATCATTACCGCAAATATAACGGCATACAATTTCACATACCATTGTAAATATTTACGCATTCGTGGCACAAGCCACAAAACAGCAAAAACTATATGCAACGGCGAAGCCCACAGTACATGAATATTGGGGAACACAGCAGGGTGTACGCTGAAAAAACTCAGAAACCACACCAAAATTCCCAACACACCGAGTTTGAAATAGAGGAGTGAATCGAGCCAATAAAGATGTTTTTTTGTGCGGTATTCTATAAATGCAATCCCAATAAAAATGATTGCTAAAAACCAAAAAACCAAATTGGGCGTAAGCCACATAAACTCATCAATCAATGACAATGAATCTCCGAGTAACACATTTGTTTCACGCACCAATTTTCGTTCTTTGCCAATTCCATCGGACACTATATAGGCTTCTTGTGCATATAAAAACAAACAATCGGGCAAAAACATGCTTTCAAATTCAGTAACAGTTCTATCGGCAGGAGTGCCGAGCCCAAGTGCAATACCGTTTTGTAACCATGGGTTACGTGCGGTGTACACATGTATCAATGAGCGAAATGTAGGTTGCGGCGTAGTTTCTAAATGATTATGCATTGCGCTAATCCAGCCGGCTCCCCACAAACCATTGGTAAAAGAAGTTTCGGGAATACCACGCCATTGCAGCGTTTCGGCAAATGAAGTATCGGCAAACATTGTAACAAAAATATCACGTACACGAGTGGCGCAATTGTCGTAAAAGAAATTGTACAAATATTTTCTATTTTGCGGCTCATAATTAATGCGCAACAGTTCGTACATATATTCTACTTCTTCGGGCGTTAAATTCAGTTTTTGTTCAATTATTCCTTGTCCATCTTCGGCTGAACGTTCGAAAAAATGCTCAAATCGCTGCACACCCAATTCATAATAGGTATTGCCTTTTACGAAATTGAACAAAAAGTTATCGTCGAAACTAAATATACCGTAATTGAACACAATATCGGTATTTTCTGCCGGATTTTGATAGCGCAAGGCGGTGTGTCCGAATGTGGCGTACACTTCGCTTAAAGGCGAACAGGTGAGTAATGAAAAACGGGCAGTGCTGTCGATTTGGGCATGTGCTATGCTTGCTGTGATTATGAGGAGGATGGTAAGGAATTTTTTCATGGTAGCATCTTAATTTACTTTTAATTGACTGAATTATAGAGAATTGTATTAAAACTTGGTTAAAAACTCGTTTAAACTCGTTTAAAATTTCATTTTCGACAATTTTATACTTTTTTTATAAATTTTTCTTTGTTTTTTAATTGATTGAATTACAGTTAATTACAAGGAAACTCGTTTAAAACTCGTTTAAAACTCGTTTAAACTCGTTTAACTTCCCAAATAGCATAAGCAGTATTCTCTATTTTTCCGGTCACACGCAATGTTGTGAGAAAATTTTTGACTTTATCTTTCTTTTGCTTGTCGGATAATACTGCCGAAAGTTTAGGTATAATAAAGTTATCTATTGCTTTACGCCTTGTTTTACCTTGTTTTGTAATATATTCAAGAATTAGTTTTTTGAAATATTCGTCATCGAAACTTTTATTTGCCACATACTCAGAAATAAGTTCTTCATTTTCCGTTGGCTTGGCTGCATGGTAAGAAAGAAAATAATTCGGTTTTTTGCCCTCAATCAATTTTCTTTTTCTCAAATATACAATTTCGTCTTCCGAAAGATTCCTTTTTTTCTGCACTTTATCAAGCATAATTATATCGTCGAGCAAAAGGTCGGGGTTTTGTGCCAACATTCGGGCATAATCCATATCTAATATTTTGCCGGTAATGGTTACTTTGACTTTTCCGTCTGCAAAATCGTAATCGGGCAAAGGAAAAAACCGTTTCCGCTGTGCGATAAACATTTTGATAATTCCACTACCGATTGTGTCCACCAAATTGAGGTTGAACATTGCCATTGCCAAAAATTTGTTTCGATAATGTTCTTCGGGTGCATTGTTGTCGATTACATTTTTGACCGTGCCGGGAATAAAACTGCCCAAATTGCTGAAAATAAGGTGGTCGTCTTCATATTCAACTACATTAATTCTGCCGGCTTTGGTATAATCTTGGTGCGCAATGGCATTGTTGAGCGACTCGCGAATAACAAAAGGCTCGTACCGCAACACTTCGTTCGGAAACAGCGTACCGTCGGGCATATAGCGATATTTTAAGTTGCGAATTTTGCTATAAACCTTATCGACAGCCAACAAAAAAGGAATAGAGAAAATTTCATAATCTTTATTTTGATTGTCGAGCGATTTCAAAATCCACCGTATTTTTGCATCGGCAGAAACAAGGTAATGCTCGCTTTCTTCTTTCCCCAAAAGCAAAATAGCGGCGCGGGTAATTTTCCCTTTTATCGTAACGCGTGCTTTGTTTAAAAAAGTAATATCGTTCCAACTATCAACCTCTTGGGCTTTCTCGGGAAATTTGATTTTGAAATTTTCCCGTGCTTTGGCAATCGCCGTTTCGTCCAAATCGTCAATCGTGGCATCTTTTACAATGCCTTCGCTCCAATCTTCGGTAACCACTTGCGAACGTATTCGTTCAAATTCTTCGATATTGAGCGCCACCAACGCCTCGCCGTCCCTGCCATAATAATGTCCTTTGAAAGCAACAGGCAATCCTCGCGGAGCAGCAGGAATTTGAAACATAAGCACACGACCTTCGGGAAATTCCGGTATCTCAAAAATTTCCATAAACGTAATGCGATTGGTTGTTTGGTCGGCGATTTCCTTTTTCAAACTATCTAAACTCGCGCGCGTTGGGCGATAACTTGTGCCGACAATAGCATGTTTTTTGTCGGTAACACCAAACACCAGCCACGCATATTTTTGATTTTTCAAATTTGCCTCATTACTAAGGGCAGAAAAATATTCGCCCAACCTCGAAAAATCAAAGTCGGCTTTTGCCTCTTTAAATTCCACTACTTCGGTTTCTATTGGTAGTGTTCTTAAATTGTTGAGGGTTTTTAATATGTTGTGCTGTTCCATACTTTTTTCTTTTCTGCAAATTTACTTTTTTCTCTTTACCAACATCGTTCTCTTTTCCATTCGACACCCAATTCATCTAAAATTTCCTTTTCAAATTTCTCTTTATATTGCTTATTTCGCTTTCTACCTAATTCCCTTGAATTAATATCTTTTCTACCATTTTTATCTTCGACGGAAGTAAAATTTAAGCTAGTTGGTGGACTAGGTATTGTGTTGCCGATATATAAACGCAAATCAATATACACATCTAAATCTTTCCAATATAAATCTATGGACATTCTCCAAGGTAGATGTTCTTCTATATAATCCTTATAACCCTCAGCAATATATTCGGGGTGTTTTTCTCTGAATTCGTTAAGTTTATTGATAAATTCTTGGTGTGTAATGTTTTCTATGATATAATATTCTCCTCTGCAAGGAATATAATTGCATGATGAAAACACAAGCGGAATACAGAGCAGTATTCCGAGATAAATCATTCTACATTTTTTTCGATTTTCCATATTCTAACATTTTAATTTTTTTACTTCACAAACAATAGTTTCATTACCCCACCGGAAACTCATCAGGATACCGCCAAGCCCCCTTCTTCAATTCCTCAACCTTCAAACTTTCACAAAGCGCAAACAATTCCTCTTTATTGGCACAATAAACACATTGCGCATTCCCTTTTACCAAAACACCAAACGATAAATCCTTATTAATGCGAATTACTGCATGAGTGCCAATAATATTAGCAACCGTAGCCGTTAGAAAGTAGTTATTTTCTTCTTCAATGTCGGCAGTTGAAATGGTGTCGTTTTCGTTTATGATTGGAATTATTCCCAGCGAAACTAATTTCCGGAAGGTGTTTCGAGCATTTTTTTGTTGCTTGGGGTTACGTATAATATCGCGAGCCAGAAGCACTTGTGCCACCATTTGAGTGTATTCGTCGAACAAATTTTGATAGCGTTTGATAAGTTCCACCTGCCCAATGGCGGCAATTGCCTGTTTTTCGCTCAAACTCTTGGGTTGCGATTTGAGTTTCAATTGCTCTATGCCCGACACTATTGCCCCTGCCGTTACAAGCAAAATTTCTTTATCACTATTGCGCAAATTAGTGAGTATCATTGCAATAGAATTTAATAAATCTTTGTCGATATACAAATTTGTGCTTACCAAAGCTTCTTCTTCAACACTGAAAATAAGGCGTAATTTTGTCATAATGTAAAATTTTTTGGAAAAATACCAATTTTTATCTTTGCAATATGTATTTTTGACAATATAATTTATTTAACCTGCATTATTCATAAGATGATACATTTTATTGTTTTAAACAAGTCTTCAAAAGAGCGTCATTGCGAGGAACGAAGCAATCCATTTGCTTTTACATTGCTTGGATTAACTTCGTTGAGCTCCGCTTCGCTCCGGTTGCTTCGTTCCTCGCAATGACGCTTTTGCGTTGATTTGTGCGAACATTTAGAATGTTCTATGAATAATACAGGTTAAAGATTTAAAAATTTAATGCGAATTTTAAATCTCTTGTCAACTTGTCAACTCGTTAACTTGTCAACTCAGTAATTATGAACAATTTTTATACTTTTTTCAGAAAAAACAGGCAACCCATTCTTTCCATTGCAGCATTTTCGCTTGCGGTTAGTTTAATCATGATTTTTTTGCCGAAAGACCGCAAATTCAAATATGAATATCAACAAAACAAGGTGTGGTTGCACAAAGATTTATACGCGCCATTCAGTTTTGCAATCGATAAAAGCGCTGCTGAAATAAAACATGAACGCGATAGTATTTTACACGAATTTTCGCCCGTGTACGATACCGATACTTCGGTAGTTGCCGCCGTATTAGACAGCATGGTACATTCGTTGAGCGCACATTTCAAGGAAACGTTTCAAGGGAAAAAACCCGGCACATTTTTCCAAAATCATAATTTGGAACAGTTTTATCAAACTGCGCTCAAACTGTATAAAACCGGCATATACGACAGCAACAAAAAACAATACAAAACAATGGTCGTTGAAAATGGTTCATATCGTAGTCGTGTAGCATTTTCGCGTATGTATTCTTTGCACGATGCCGCCGAAAAATTGCTCGCCACCGTACCCGAAAAATTGTTGGACAGCGATATTAAAAACATTGTGTACAACACCCTAAGACCCAATGTGTTGTACAACGAAACCCGTTCCGAAACTCTCAAAGAACAGTCGCTTTCGCGGATTTCCGGAAAATACGATTTTATAAACAAAGACAGCAGCATTATCAACTATGGCGATGTGATTACCGAGCACACAATGAACGTGTTAAATTCGCTGAAAAAAGAATACGAGACGCAACGGGTGTCGCTGGGAAACACGTTTTTAATTCTTATCGGGCAATTAATTTTGATTATTACCGCTTTTGTGGTGCTGTTTTTCCTGCTTTCGTTTACCATAAAAGTGATGCGCAATTTCAAACAAAGTTTTTTCATTATTACCATCGTCATGCTTTTTGTGGCTATGGCGGCTCTCGTTAGTAAATTTGAACAAATCAGCATCAATTTAATACCTTTCGTAGCGTTGCCGATTGTTATCAAACTCTTTATCAACAGGCGGGTTGCCGTTTATACCCATATTATAACAATCCTTATTATCGGATTTTTGGCTCCCAACAGTTACTATTTTGTATTTATACAAACTTGTGTGGGCATGATTGCCCTCTTTGCCATAGGCAGTCATTACGAACGCCGTTCGCTATTTTTCACGGCGGCTATTTCCATGGCATCGTATATTGTGATTTACACAGGATTTTCGCTTATGGAAAACGGCTCGCCGGTTAATTTCAAATGGGGTGATTTAGGGTGGTTTGCAATGAGTTGTACACTTTTGCTTACTACGTATTTATTTGTGTGGATATTCGAGAAAATTTTTGGACTCACGTCCGATTTGACTTATTTTGAACTTACCGACACCAATCACGGCGTGTTGCGCGAATTAAATCAAAAAGCTCCCGGCACATTCCAACACTCGTTGCAGGTAGAAAATTTGACCGAAGCCGCGTTGCAAAGAATCGACGGCAACGTGTTGCTCGGGCGTGCAGCAGCCCTCTATCACGACATTGGTAAATTGAAAAATCCGCATTATTTTATTGAAAATCAGTCGCATGGCGAAAATCCGCACAATAAACTCGAACCCGAAGAAAGCGCCCGCATTCTTATAAATCACGTGATTGACGGGTTGGAAATTGCTAAAAAACACAATTTACCTCAACTGATTTGCAACATGATTTACAGTCATCACGGCAATTCGCAAGCACTGTTTTTTGTAAAAAAACAAAAAGACCTGTACCCCAACGAACCGGTTGATTTAAGCAAATTTACCTACCCCAAATTTTACATGAAAAACAAAGAATTGGCGGTGCTTATGATTGCCGATGTGGTAGAAGCCACCGTACGCTCGCTTAAAGAGTTTTCAAAAGAAAAGATAGACGAAACGGTTTCTTATATTGTCGACGAAATGATAGAAACCAAACGCTTGAAAAATTTCGACATCACCCTGCGCGAATTGGAGAAAGTGCGTAGCGTTTTTGTTGAAAAACTTGTTAATGTGTATCATTCGCGGATTGCTTATCCGCAGCAAACAGTGGCTCATGAGTAACGATATGTTAATTTTCCTCGGCACAGGCACCTCGCAAGGCGTACCGGTTATAACCTGCGATTGTGAAGTGTGCCGGTCGAGCGATGCAAAAAACAAACGCCTGCGCACCTCGCTCTACGCCCACATTCAAGGCGTTGATATTGTGATAGATGCCGGACCCGATTTCCGCCAGCAAATGATTGCCAACAATATTCAAAACATCGACATTATACTGCAAACCCACGAACATCAAGACCACATTGGCGGTTTGGACGATGTGCGTCCGTTTAATCACCGAAAACAACAGGCGATTGATTTGTTCGGCGAAAAACGCTGTTTGCAGGCAATTCGCCGAGAATTTGCCTATATATTTAAGCAAAATAAATATCCGGGTTCACCCGAAATTGCGCTCCACCAAATAAACACACAACCATTTGATTATAAGGGAGTGCACATAGAGCCTATTCGTGTTAAACATTGGAATTTGCCGATTTTGGGTTTTAAATTTGGTAATTGGGCATACATTACCGATGCTTCGTACATTGCTCCCAAAGAAATGAAAAAATTGCAGAACTTAGAGGTGTTGGTTATCAACGCCCTGCAACACAAGCAGCATTATTCGCATTTTACGCTTGTGCAAGCACTCGAAATTATTGAAAAACTGCAACCCAAACGAGCATATTTAACGCACCTAAGCCATAGATTGAATTACGAAATTGAACAACGGAATTTGCCGGAAAATGTGTTTTTTGCTTATGACGGATTGGTGGTAACAGCCCCCTAAATCCCCCCACTTCGACTTCGCTCAGCGACCGGAGGGGGGACTTTTAAAAAAATGATTGCATCATTTTTCTTGCTCCTCCCCTTGAGGGGAGGTTGGGAGGGGCTCTTTTAATTCCGCCTCAACATCAGTCAATTTTTGTTTACAAAACTGCAATAATTCGGTAGCTTTTTTTATGTGCGTTGTTAAATCGTCAATCGACACTGTGCCTTGTTCAATATTGGCAATAATTGCTTCGATTTCGGCAATTGCTTCGGAATATTTTTTTTCAATTTTCGACATAATTTGCTTTTTTTTTTGTAGTTATTATAATATCAATTACTTTTATGGAAATTTTTACAAAAATACCGAATATGAAGAAATTTTTTAGCATTTTTTCCTTAATTCTTTGCACCTATTGTGCAACGTTTGCTCAAACCGCCACATGGACTTTCCGCGCCGAAACATCAAAAACCCAACCGAATGTAGTTGATGTGTTTATAGATATTGTCATTCCCCAAGGTTTTCACATGTATAGTTTCGACCAGCAAGACGGTGGTCCTTTGGCAAGTGAAATACATTTTGACGCACTGCCAAAAGGAGTTAAGAAAAAAGGCGCACTTACAAGCGTTACCAAAGTGCAGGAACATTTCGATGAAGTTTTTGGAATTCCCGTACGATTTTTTTCAGGTAAATGTACGTGGAAACAATCGTTTATAATAAATTACATACACCTGCCGATAGCGCACACCATTACCGGCACTTACTCGTACCAACTATGTATGGACGACGGCGTGTGTATTAATCCTTTTCCCGAAACATTTTCGATTACGTTGCCTGCGCTTGCTGAAAAACCAACCGAAAAACCAACCGAAAAACCAGCAGAAATTGAGCAAACAATTGAACCGATTGATGCCACAAACACTGTAATTGCCATCGACACGATTACCGAAAATATTCATAAAACCGAAATAATTGAAACCGAAACCGCAGACACAAACGATACGCTGTGGTGGATTTTTATAGCAGGTTTTATTGGCGGTTTGCTGGCATTTTTTACGCCGTGCGTGTTCCCAATGGTGCCGCTTACGGTAAGTATTTTTATGAAACAGAAAAAAGAACACGCCAAAAGCAACATTGCCCTGTATGGTTTGTCGATTGTTGTAATTTACGTTGCGCTGGGTTTGCTTATAACCGTTATTTTTGGTGTTGATGCGCTCAACCAATTATCAACAAGCCCGTTGTTCAATGTGTTGTTTTTCCTGCTCTTTTTACTTTTTGCTCTTTCATTTTTCGGTGCATTTGAACTGGTATTGCCGTCGAGTTGGATTAATGCTATCGACAAAAAATCGTCGCAAAGCACAGGCATTTTAAGTGTGTTTTTTATGGCATTTACTTTGGTTTTGGTATCGTTTTCGTGTACGGCTATGATTATTGGTACGCTGTTGGTAAAATCGGTTACGCTCGGCTCGTTGCTTGGTCCGTTTATGGGAATGTTGGGATTTGCCATTGCTTTGGCATTGCCGTTTATGTTGTTTGCCATTTTTCCGAATATTATCAAATCACTGCCAAAATCGGGTAGTTGGCTCAATAGCGTAAAAGTTGTGTTGGGTTTTATAGAACTTGCGCTTGCGCTTAAATTCCTTTCCAATGCCGATTTGGTTGCCGGTTGGGGAATTTTACCCCGTGAATTGTTTTTAGCATTTTGGATTGTGTTGGTGTTTTTGTTGGGAATGTATTTTCTTGGAAAAATCCGCTTTTGGGGCGATGGCGAACAAACGCACGTGAGTATTCCCCGTTTTATGTTGGCACTTGCAAGTTTCACGTTTGCACTGTATTTGATTCCCGGATTGTTTGGCGCGCCACTCAAAGCACTGAGCGGTTATTTGCCGCCGGCACAAACGCAAGTATTTGATTTATACACACCTACATTGCAAAAAGGCACAACAACTTACACACCTGCCGAGCAAACGCAATCACGCAAATACGCCGACGTGTTCAGCTGTCCGCTCAATTTAGATTGCTTTTTCGATTATGAAGAAGGATTAGCTTATGCCCAAAAAGTAAACAAACCCGTGTTGCTCGATTTTACCGGCAAAGCCTGTGCCAATTGCCGTCTGCTGGAAATGAACGTGTGGTCAGACCCTGCGGTTTTGCGGCTGATTTCGCAGGAATATGTACTGATTTCGCTCTATGTAGATTCACGTGCAAAATTAGACCCAAGCCTGCGACGCACCGAAGAATACGGCGGCAAAAAATACTCAATAAACACTGTGGGCGAACATTGGAGTATGTTTATGATGCAAAATTTCGGCGGATTGATGCAGCCCTATCATGTGATACTTTCGCCCACCGGCAACGTTTTAGTGGAAGGAATTGCTTATGATAAAGCTAAAAGCATACCATATTATAAGGAATTTTTGGAACGCGGCTTGCGCAAATTTCGGGAAAGTAAAGAACACAAATGACGCAAAATCACCCCCAACCCCCTAAAGGGGGCTTTCAGAGCAGTAAAAGACCCGAACAACAGGGCTTACACTGAGCAAAAAGTCCCCTTTAGGGGATTTAGGGGTAAAATAAAAATAATATCATGATTGGAACACTTATAAACGCCGGAGCCGTAGTAATAGGCAGCACCATAGGCTTACTCGCACATTCAAAAATGCCCGAGCGTATCAGCAAAATGACTTTTTACGCCATGGGGCTTTTTACACTTGTAATTGGCATACAAATGGCGCTCAAAACACAAGAAATTGTGCTTATGATTTTTAGTATTGTTGTGGGAACCATTGTAGGCGAATGGTTGGACATTGACAAACGTCTGAAAAATCTTACCAATAAATTTAAACGTAAAAAACACCCGAAAAACCACGCGGAAACCACCGACAATATGGCAAACGGCGTGATAGGCGTTTTCCTGCTTTTTTGCATGGGTAGCATGAGCATTTTAGGCGCAATAGAAGACGGTACCGGACAAGAACCAAAATTGCTGATGGCAAAATCGGTGCTCGACGGATTTTCGTCGATAGCCTTTGCCGCTACTATGGGCTGGGTTGTGATGCTTGCAATTATTCCGCTCATTATTTATCAAGGCAGCATTACGCTTTTTGCATCGTTTATTACCGCTTATTTAGGCGATGCCTTGATTGTGGAACTCACGGCTGTGGGCGGGTTGCTGCTTATAGGTTTGGCTTTGAGTTTGCTCGATATAAAACACATTCGCATAAGCAATATGTTGCCGAGTTTAGTATTTGTGGTGGTGTTTGGTCTTTTGCTTGAGGCTTGGCGAGGTTGGGAGTTTTTAATGATTTAATATTTGATTTTTTAACAAAATACACCATGCAAAAAAGAAGAAAAAGAAAACACCGCATCACGCCGCGCTCCAACGATTTATTACAAGAAAAACTTGAATACACCGGCACGAATATAGGCGAAACGGTAATCACACAACTGTGTTTCAACCAAGAAATGTGCGAAGAGCAAACAATTATCGCCGACAAATTTGTACGTCCTGCCGGTAGCGACACTACCACATGGCTGCAAGTAAAAGGTTTGTCAGATGTGGCAAGTATCGAAAAAGTTTGTGAACAGTTTGGCGTTCCTCATCTTACAATGCAAGATATACTCAATACTCAGCATATTGCAAAAATTGAATATACGAATAATTTCATTTTCGTGGTAAGCGATTTATTTTCGTATTCCAAACACAATGAACTGGAAAATGAACAAATTTGCTTAATTTTTGGCGAAAATTTTGTGCTTTCGTTTCAAGAAAATCAAACGCCGCACTTTATTGCCATAGAAAATGCCTTAAAAACCAAGCAAGGCAGAATTTTGCAACAGCGAGCCGATTATTTATTCAATATTCTTATGAGTACGCTTATCGACCGTTATTTGGAAGTGCTTGAAATTCAACAAAATCTGTTGCTCGACATGGAAGATGCGCTTATGGAATTTCAGTCGGTGCAAGCCGAAACAAATACCACTATTCACAATTATCGCCGCGATTATTTGGTGCTCAAAAAAAGTCTTTTTCCGCTTAAAGAACAATTTAGTCAAATGCTTTTGTGGGATTATGCTCTGATAGCCAAAGAAAACCACATTTACTTTCGCGATACCAACGACCACCTGCAACAGGCATACATGATGATAGAAGGCAACCGCGAAACAATAGCTTCAATTCTTGATTTGTATTTGGCAAACAACGACCTGCGCATGAACCACATAATGAAACAATTAACCGTAGTTGCTTCAATTTTTATTCCGCTCACATTTCTGGTGGGTTTGTGGGGAATGAATTTCAAATTTATGCCCGAATTGGAATGGCGGTACGGCTATCTTTTTGCATGGATTATAATAATTGTGGCAGGTGCAGGCTGTTATATTTACTTCAAAAAGAAAAAATGGTATTGATTTGGGCGAACAATGCATAGGGCAAACACATAGGTTCGCCCCTACGTTTAAAAACTTGTTACAATCCTGTTAATTAATCATAAAACTATGTGTATAAAAATCATACAATTTTATGATTTAAAATTTGTTTGTTTCAAAATTGTGTGTGGTAATCAAAATTTTTATGTAGCCAAATTTTTTAGCGCTTTTTCATAAAAAATAATTAACAGTGAAATACACAGAAAGTGCCGTAACAATTAATTAACAATTACGTGTTCACAGTGTAAAATTCACAATTGTTGAAAAATTCATTTATACATTCATTTCCAAATTTTTACAATGTAATATACTGTTTATAACATTTTCATAACAACAATGTATGATAAAAACAATACTTTTGTGAAAATTTTTTTACCGTTATTAACGGCATATAATTATCAACATATTTTTTTAAAATTAATTAAATTTATTTATTTTTATGATAATATCTGATTTAGTAACTCAATTTGGTTTTGTAAAAAAATCAATTCCCGAACATATAAATTTGAAAGAAGAAATACTTCGTTTGAAGAAAGAAAAGAACGCAATTTTACTTGCTCACTTTTATCAAGCCGATGAAATTCAGGAAATTGCCGATTTTATAGGCGATAGTTTAGCATTGGCGCAAAAAGCGCAGAACAACGATGCCGATATAATTGTATTTGCCGGCGTGCATTTTATGGCAGAAACGGCAAAAATACTTTCTCCGCAGAAAAAAGTGTTAATTCCCGATTTGAATGCCGGTTGCTCATTGGCAGATTCGTGTAATCCCGACGATTTTAAAAAATTTATTGACGAACACCCCAATCACAAAGTAGTTTCGTATGTCAATACTTCGGCAGTAATTAAAATGCTTACTGATGTTGTTTGTACTTCGTCGAATGTTGTAAAAATAATTGAAAGTTTTCCCAAAGAACAAAAACTGATTTTTGCTCCCGATAGAAATTTAGGCAGATATGTGGCGCAACAAACCGGTAAAGATTTAGTTGTATGGGACGGTGCCTGTACTATTCACGAACGATTTTCGCTTGAAAAAATATTGGAACTAAAAAACCGGTTTCCCGAAGCAAAAATTGTAAGCCACCCCGAATGTACGCAACCAATACTTGCCGTAAGCGATTTTATTGGCTCTACGTCGCATATTTTGGAATTTTCAAAAACCGATAGTGCACAAACGTATATTGTAGTAACCGAATCGGGCATTTTATATAAAATGCGGCAGGCAAGTCCACATAAAACATTTATTCCTGCTCCGCCGAATGATAGTACCTGTGCCTGTAACGATTGTGAATTTATGCGGTTGATTACTTTGGAAAAAATTTATAATACACTTTTATATGAATTACCGGAAGTAAATTTATCGGAAGAAGTAATAGAGAAAGCAAAGAAACCTATTTTGAAAATGTTGGAGATTTCGGAGAAGTTTAATAAAATATGAAATGAACGATATTCATCAAATAAATCAAAATGCCATTGTAAAAATGGTTGAGCAACTAAAATTGAAAGGTTATAGTGAGAGTACTATAAAAACCTATAAACACGAATTTGCACAGTTTTTAATTGCCTTAAAACATTATCCGGCAGATGATTGTGATGCACAAAAATTACGAAGTTATATGTTGTATTGCTACAATCAACTAAGATTGTCGGAAAATACATTACATAGTCGTTTGAATGCGTTAAAATTTTATTTTGAACAGGTATTGCATCGTGATAAAATGTTTTTCAAAGAAATTCCTCGACCCAAAAAACACTCACAACTTCCAAAAACTATTCACGCAACCGATATAAAAAAACTATTTGATGCAACAACAAACTTGAAACATAACACAATACTTAAATTATGTTACGGAATGGGCTTGCGAGTTTCTGAAATTATCAACATAAAAATTACTGATGTTGATAGCAAAAATATGCAAGTTTTTATAGAAAAAAGTAAAGGTAAAAAAGATAGATATGTAAACTTACCACAATCTATTTTGGAACAATTACGAATGTATTTCAAAGAATATCGTCCGAAAAAATATCTTTTCGAGGGACAAACGGGCGAGCAATACTCAATTAGAAGTGCACAACAAATTTTTAAAAATGCTTTACATAAAGCAGGAATTAACAAAGAAGTTGGAATTCACAGTTTGCGTCATAGTTATGCCACACATTTATTGGAACAAGGAACAGATATTCGTTTTATTCAAGAATTATTGGGACACAACAGTCTTAAAACTACTTTGATTTACACTGAGGTTACAAATAATAGCATACGAAATATAAAAAGTCCATTAGATAAGTTATAATGTCAACTTTAGAAATACAAAAAACGCAACAAAATATATTACTGTAATATATTTGTTTTCAATATTTTGTATGTTTAAAAAAAGTTGTATTATTGCGTATATTTTACCGTTAGGCGACACCCGCGGACGACAGTGCGAAATCGAACCGAAACAATAAATTACAAGAAAAAAGTACTATCTTTGCCGAATGGAAGTGACAACAAAAAATAGAAAGATAGCGGCTCAAATTCAACAGTTGAAACGCCCGAAACTAATCGCATTTGGTTGGTATGGGGGGAAATTTTCGCATTTGGATTGGCTATTACCACAATTACCTAATAGTTTTCATTATTGCGAACCGTTTGCAGGGTCAGGAGCAGTTTTGCTAAATAGAGAGCCCTCCTCTGTCGAAACATATAATGATATTGACGGAGAGGTAGTAAATTTTTTCAAAGTGTTGAGAGAAGAAAAAGATAATTTGATTGAACAAATCGCATTAACCCCTTTTTCGAGAGAAGAATTTGGAACTGCCTGTGAATTAGACCCTAAACAAACAAATCTTGAAAGAGCAAGACGTTTTTATATCCGAGCAAGACAAGTAAGAACAGGATTGGCTCAAACAGCCTCAATCGGACGGTGGGCAAACTGCAAAAATACAAGTCGTTCGGGAATGAGCGGAGTTGTGAGCCGTTGGCTTGGTGGAGTAGAGCAACTTGACTTCATTGCGGAAAGGCTTTTAAGAGTTCAAATAGAAAATCGCCCTGCGATAGATGTAATCAAATTATACGACAGCAAAGAAACTTTATTTTATTGCGACCCACCCTATATTCACGAAACTCGTGGTGATACAAAATCCTACGGATTTGAAATGACAGATTATGACCACGCGGAATTATCAAAAACGCTTAATTCTGTGGAAGGGCTTGTTGCTATCTCAAACTATGAGTGCGAACTAATGGAAAAACTTTATCCGTCAAGCAAATGGACAAAAGTTTATGGACCCGAAAAAACAATCCATTCGACAAAAGATGTTCGTCAAGAAGTCCTTTGGGTAAATTACAATATCGAAAAAATGAAATCTAAAAATATTTATTCCCTATTCAACAATGAATGACATTATACCATTAGAGATACTTGAAACTCTGAATTT
>WQTX01000082.1 GCA_009786075.1 Bacteroidota bacterium
CTACAGTCCCGGGGCACTCGGCTACGCAGGCATGCGCGGCTACTATTGGAGCAGTACGCCCTACGAGACGATTGGGACGGGTGCTTACGGCTTGTACTTCGGCGAGGGCAATACGTACGTGGACTTCGCCAATCGTAGCTACGGCTTTTGCGTGCGCCCCGTGCTCGCAGAATAATTAATTGTCTGAAGCAGGATTTTCAGAATTAAAGAATTAACAGGATTTTTTTCTTGCCTTAATTCTGAAAACTCTAAAATCCTGTAAATTCTGATTCAGACAATTATCACAATTTTTCATGACAAATATCATAGTCTGAAAGAAATAATTAACCAAATTTTCCGTATATTTGACAACGATATGTACATGATACAGAACACTCACAATCCGTTGCAAAGCTTTGCGTGTTTGTCGACAGAGTATCGTATGCATCTCATCAAAAAAATAATTACAATAAAACTGTTATGAAAAGAAATGATGTATTAAAATGCGCACTGTGTGGAAATATCGTAGAATATATCCACGTTGGCGGCGGCGAATTGATTTGTTGCGGTCAGCCAATGGAACAATTAGTAGAAAATACCGTAGATGCTGCTCGTGAAAAACACGTGCCGGTAATTGAAAAAATCGAAGGTGGCTACAAAGTAAAAGTAGGCGAGGTGGAGCACCCAATGCTTGAAGCCCATTTTATAGAATGGATTGAATTAATTGCCGGAGACAAAATTCAAAGAGTGTATTTACAACCCGGCGAAAAACCCGAAGCAACTTTTTGTTGTTGCTGTTGTAAAACCGAAGTTTTTGCACGTGCATATTGTAATTTGCATGGATTGTGGCGGTCTAAGTAGAGACGTAGCGCGCTACGTCTCTACATTGCAAAAACCGTAAGTACATTATTTACAGCAATTTCGCATAGCAAACACGAAAAATATTGAAAAAAACACAAATTTTTCAATTGTAGCTATTGCACGAATAAAAAAAAGTTCTACATTTGCACCCGCAAACAGAAACAAAACGGCTCGTTCGTCTATCGGTTAGGACTTCAGATTTTCATTCTGGCAAGAGGGGTTCGATTCCCCTACGGGCTACTTAAAAAATAATAGAAATTATGGCAAATCATAAATCGTCGATTAAAAGAATACGTCAAACGGAAACTAAACGTGTACACAACAAATATTATGCACGTACAACTCGTAATGCAGTACGAAAATTAAATGAAGTTACTGATAAAGCAATTGCAGTAGAGCAATTACCTGAGGTGGTTTCTATGCTTGATAAATTAGCAAAAAACAACATTATTCACAAAAACAAAGCTGCGAATATCAAATCACAACTTGCTAAACGTGTAAATGCGTTGGCATAATCAATGGATTTTTTATAATTATATAAAAGCCTCTGAACACACATTCAGAGGTTTTTTTGTTCGTAATGCAGAGAAAAAGAACGCGGATAACACAGATGACGCGGATTTACACGGATAAACATTATAGAACAAAAAAAATCAGCGAAAATCAGCGTTATCCGTGTCATCTGTGTTCAAAAAATAAAACAAAAAACATGCAAAACCTACGAAACATCGCAATCATAGCCCACGTTGACCACGGAAAAACAACCTTAGTTGATAGAATTTTACATCAAGTAAAAACCTTTCGCGAAAACGAAGAATCGGGCGAGTTAATTCTTGATAACAACGACCTTGAACGTGAACGGGGAATTACCATTTTGTCGAAAAACGTTTCGGTACGTTATAAAGGCGTAAAAATCAATATTATAGATACTCCCGGTCACTCCGATTTTGGCGGCGAAGTGGAGCGTGTGCTCAATATGGCTGATGGCGTTATACTGTTGGTTGATGCGTTTGAGGGACCAATGCCGCAAACACGCTTTGTGCTCGAAAAAGCGATTGAATTGAATTTGAAACCGATTGTTGTTGTCAATAAAGTTGATAAACCGAATTGCGACCCCGAGGCGGCAAACGATGCCGTGTTCGATTTGATGTGCAATTTAGATGCATCGGAAGACCAACTGGATTTTCCAACCGTGTACGGTTCTTCAAAACAAGGCTGGATGGGTGCTGATTGGCGCACTCCAACGCAAGATTTTTCGTATTTGTTAGATGTGATTATCGACACCATTCCTGCGCCGGTGCCACAAGAGGGTACGAGCCAAATGCGTATTACGTCGCTTGATTATTCGTCATACGTTGGGCGAATTGCCGTTGGACGAATTGCTCGCGGCACTTTGGTAATGGGGCAAAATGTGTCGCTTATGAAACGCGACGGCACAATTATAAAATCAAAAATTAAAGAACTCTACACTTTTGAAGGACTTGGCAAAGAAAAAATAAAAACCGCAGTAGCTTCGGGCGAAATTGTTGCAGTTATGGGCTTGGAAAATTTTGATATTGGCGACACGATTGCCGATTGGGAAAATCCCGAAGCCTTGCCCGCAATTACGATTGACGAACCTACGATGTCGATGATTTTTACAAACAATAATTCGCCGTTTTTTGGTCGTGATGGTAAATTTGTAACATCACGCCATTTGCGTGAGCGATTGTACAAAGAATTGGAAAAAAATCTTGCTTTGCGTGTTGAAGATACCGACAGTGCCGATGCGCACATTGTATACGGGCGAGGAATTATGCACCTTTCGGTGTTGATAGAAACTATGCGTCGCGAAGGGTATGAGTTGCAAATTGGGCAACCGCGTGTAATTATCAAAGAAATTGACGGACAAAAACACGAACCAATGGAAAGTGTAACCGTGCACGTTCCCGAAGATTTTGCCGGAAAAGTGATTGAGCAACTCACGCAACGCAAAGGCGAATTGCAAAATATGACCACCAAAAACGACCGTGTGCATACAGAATTTTCAATTCCCTCACGTGGTTTGATTGGTCTTACCAATTCAATTTTGACTGCAACGGAAGGNNAAGCCGTAATGTCGCATCGTTTTGTGGGATTTGAACCGTGGAAAGGCGATATGCCGGCAAAAAATAACGGGGCGCTTATTGCTATGGAAACCGGTGCATCGTTTGCCTACGCAATTAATAACTTACAAGATAGAGGCAAATTTTTCATAAATCCGGGCGATGAAGTGTATGCTGGACAAGTGATTGGCGAACACATTCGTGATAACGATTTGCTTATAAACGTATGCAAAAGTAAAAAACTTACCAATATGCGCGCTTCGGGTTCCGACGAAAAAACGAATATTGCACCGGCAATCATAATGTCGCTCGAAGAAAATATGGAATACATTCGCAAAGACGAATATTTGGAAGTTACGCCGAAATCGTTGCGTCTTCGTAAGATTTTATTGAATGAGCATGATAGGAAGCGGGAGAGTAAGAGTTAGTTTTTAGACTTTTAGACACAAGACTAATAGACGTAAGACTACAAAAATCCTTGCTTATTATAGTAGGGATTTTTTTGTTTTCATTTCCAATCGTACAGTTTTTTTTATTTTGTGCTTTGAAACAGTAAATTTTTTCACATAAAAATTACGAAAACTATTCAAAAATCAAAAGTTTTCGTAAATTTGCATTTCCGAAAAGTGTTCTAAAATTAAAAGTTTTCGGAAATTCAAGCTATGATACAAAGGAAAACATACTTATCGCAACTGCGTGAACTGAAAGATGTGCAGATAATTAAAGTAGTAGCCGGAGTGCGCCGGTGTGGGAAATCTACGCTTTTTGAATTGTTTCGGAATGAATTATTACAGAACGGTGTGGCGGCTTCTAATATTCAGCATTACAATTTGGAAGAGCCGGAAAACACAAACTTTGAACATTGGCGAGATTTTTATTATCATATAAAAAATTCGCTTTCGAACGAGGGCATGAACTATATTTTTTTAGATGAAATTCAAATGCTTGACAATTTTGAACGTTTGCTCGACGGATTGCATATTTTGAAAAATGTAGATGTGTACGCCACCGGCAGCAACGCTTACCTGCTTTCGAGCGAGTTGGCAACCATTCTTACCGGACGGGCAGTTACGATAGAAATGTACCCTTTTTCGTTTGCTGAATACGCTGAATATCAGAAAATTGAACTCCCAAGCGATGCCGATTTGGTTAATTATATGCAAATAGGCGGTTTTCCGCAGGCGTTGGAGTTGCTCGCTATTAGCCGCTCGGCTTACGAAAAATACCTTAAAGGATTGTATTCCACAATTTTAGAAAAAGATATAAAACCTCGAAATGCAATTTACAATGAAGTGGCTTTTGAAAATCTTTTGCGATTTTTGTCTGATAGCATAGGAAGTCCGGTTTCGTCGAAAAGTATTGCCGATTATTTTATTCACACCAAAGATACTATTGACGATAAAACCGTAAGTCGTTATATTTCAATTCTTAACAAAAGTTATCTTTTTTATCATGCTCATCGTTTTGATTTGAAAGGTAAAAAAATGTTAAAAACACAAGGTAAGGAATATATTGTTGATTGCGGTTTTCGCAATGTGCTTTTGGGACGTGAAAATCTTTCGGATTTGGGGCATATTCTCGAAAATATTGTTTATTTTGAACTTTTGCGGCGTGGCAATAGCGTTTGGATTGGTAAAAATGTCGCTCACGAAATTGATTTTGTGGCGAAAGATGTAAATGGTTACACGCATTATTATCAAGTGTGCCTCACAATGCGCGAAGAAAGTACCCGCAAACGAGAACTTTCGGCATTTATGAATTTGAAAAACCACCACCCGAAAACCGTTATTTGCCTTGACCCCGAAGAACCCACCTATAATGGTATTGTGCAGCGAAATGCTACAAAATGGTTGTTGGGTTTGTAGGGTTTACCACTTCTTCACAGGCTCATCAAAAAGCACCGTGCGCACTGCGCCAAGTTGGTGTAAGTTTTTGATTGCTCCCGAAAAAATGTAAGTTTTGCCGGCAATGAGTTTTGTCGTATCGTTTGCAGCAATGCCGCCGCCGCTTTCCAAGCGAGAACCGTTGCGTTGTTTTACGGCAAGGCTGGCGTGCGCTCCTCGCTGTGCGCTATTGTCCATAGCATATACTTGTGCTTCAATCAACAACTCATTGTACGTTGCACCGGAAATCCACAGTTTTTGGATTTTGAATTTTTCGGTGTTTTTTGATTGGTCGAATTGCAGGAAAAGTGTGTCGCCGTTGTGTTCGGAAAAATATGATTGGATTGCGCTGTTTGCTTGATTTGTAATGTCTTGTATTTTTTCGTTTGTTGTTACAAACGCATCAAGATTGGAAAAATCAAGTGTTTTTTCGAGAGAGGCAATTTGTGCTTGAAAATATGCTGCCGTGTCGGCTAAGGTTGCGAGCGAAACGGTGTGTTTTTTGGGTTTGCAGGCGGCAAACATCATAACCATCAAACAAAATAAGATGTATTTATTCATTTGTATCAGTTTGAAAAATTAATTGATAAATGCTTCGCGATAAATGCCTTTGGCGATAAAACGCTACGCGGATAAATTTTATCGTGCGTAGCACATTTATCTTTTTATCGCCGTAGGCAATTTATCTTTTTATCCATCGTCTTATGTCTATTAGTCTTATGTCTAAAAGTCTTATGTCTATTTGTCTCGTGTCTAAAAACCTAACTTTTCGCCTTTTCATACGAACGCACAATTCCCTTAATAAATGCCGAACTAAATCCATTGTGTTCCATTTCGTTCAGTCCGGCAATGGTAATGCCGCGTGGGGTGGTTACTTTGTCGATTTCGTCTTCGGGGTGCGAATGTTGTTGTAGTAATAATTCTGCCGCGCCTTTCGCGGTTTGTGCTGCAATCAGTTGTGCATCTTCGGCGTGAAAACCAATTTGAATACCGCCTTGAGTGGCGGCACGAATTGCCCGTAAAAAATATGCAATCCCGCACGAACCCAAAGCAGTAGCCGAAAGCATATAATCTTCGGGAATTACCAAGGTCTTGCCAAGTTTTTCAAACAAAAATACAATGCGTTTAAAATTTTCGCATTCGCATTTGTTGCTTGCAATGCACGTCATTGATTCTTGGATTTTTATAGCGGTATTTGGCATCGCTCGTGCAATACAAATATCGGCAGAAATTACCGATTGAATATCGGCAATGGTAACGCCGGTAACAATAGAAATAAGCGTGTGTTGCGGCGTGATGCAATTTTTTATTTCCTGCAAAATATTTTGCACAATAAATGGCACAACGGCTACAATCACGATTTTTGACTTTTGCACCGCATCGCAATTATCGGATTGAAACACAAAACCGTCTTCATTGAGATTTTTGGGTAAATCGGCTTTTGCACGAGTAATAATAATATCGGAAGCCTTGTAAGTGCCCGATTTTACTAACCCTTTGGCGATAGCCATACCAATGTTGCCACCGCCGATTATGCTAATAGTTGAATCAAAATTCATAAAAAATGTAATAAAATGAGTGTACTTTCTGTTATAACGAGTGAAAAGTACACATTTTTTTTGAGTTATACTCAATTTTTACCTAAATTTACAACCAAAAATTTTGATATGATACAATTTGCAAAAAAATATTTACTTGGTATAGTTTTTTTATGTGCGCTGCAATTTGCAAGTTTTGCACAATCTATTTCAATTTCGGAGCTTAAACAAAAAGCAAAACACGGTGATGTGAAAGCGCAAAGTGCCTTGGGCGCATATTTTTATAATGGCGAATATGGTTTGAAACAAAATTACAAAACCGCCTATAAATATTTTGCGCAAGCTGCTGCACAAGGCGATGCGCAGGCGCAAAACGATTTGGGTGTATGCCTGAAAGATGGGCGAGGAGTGAAGCCGGATTTGGTTGCCGCGGTGCAAATGTTTGAAAAAGCCGCTGCTCAAGGTTTGGCGGTAGCGCAATTTAATTTAGCGGTATGCTATGCCAACGGACAGGGGTTGAGCAAAAGCCCCACCGAGGCGTTGGAATGGTATAAAAAAGCCGCCGAACAGGGAAATACTAAGGCAATGTTCAATATTGCTGTTGCATACGCCACAGGTCAGGGCGTTACTCGCAACAATGCCGAGGCTTTGAATTGGTACAAAAAAGCCGCCGAACTTGGCGATGCCGATGCGCAATTTAATTTGGGCTATTGTTATTATGTGGGACAAGGCGTGAAAAAAAATTACGCTGAAGCGGTAAATTATTACAAACAAGCCGCTATGCAAAATGATGCCGATGCGCAAGATGCGTTGGGAACGTGCTATTTGCAAGGCTATGGCGTGGTAAAAAGTTTTAGCGAAGCCGCAAAATGGTTTCAAATTGCCGCCGAGCAAGGACACGATAATGCGCAATTTTACATCGGTTGGTGCTACGATAAAGGCTACGGCGTGCCTCGTAATTACAAAGAGGCAAAAAAATGGTACACCAAAGCCGCCGAACAAGGTAATCGGAAGGCTAAGTCGAGTTTGCGGAATTTGAAGAAATAAAGCCCCCTAAATCACAAGCCTCCCAAATCCTCAATCAACTGCTCCACAGCCTGCTTAATTGTTGCACTCTGCTCCAAAAGCTGCACAAACTTACTGCCCACAATTGCCCCCGCTGCGTGTGAAATAGCTGCATCAAAAGTCGCTTTGTTCGACACGCCAAAACCTACCAAACGAGGATTGCGCAAATTCATTGCATCAATACGTTTGAAATAATCTTGTTTTTTCTCGTCAAAACTTTGTTGTGCGCCGGTAGTGGCTGCGCTCGACACCATATAAATAAAACCTTTGGTGTGTTCGTCAATCAAACGTACACGTTCTTCCGAAGTTTCGGGCGTAATAAGCATAATCACGTGAATGTCGTGTTGTTCGGCAATTGCTTTGTACGATTGCATATAATCGGCAAAGGGCAGGTCGGGAATAATTACGCCGTCAACGCCAACGGCGGCGCAGGATTTGCAAAAATTTTCGAAACCATATTGCATAATTGGGTTCAAATAACCCATAAGAATAATTGGCATTGTAATCGTTTGGCGCACGCCCTGCAATTGCTCAAAAATCAAGGCGAGCGACATTCCGTTGTTCAAGGCTTTTTGTCCGGCTTGTTGAATTACTACGCCGTCAGCCATAGGGTCGGAAAACGGAATGCCGATTTCAACTAAATCAATGCCATGCGCTTGCAATTCGTGTAACACTGTGCAGGTGTCGTTTAATTTTGGGAAACCTGCGGTAAAATATACCGATAGGATTTTTTCGGTTTTTTGTTGGAATAATTTGTCTATTCTGTTCATAATGTTTGGTTATTTGTTGATTTGATTATTTGTTGTAGGGGCAATCCCTTGTGGTTGCCCTTTGAAAACGATAATAATATAATAGGGCAACCACAAGGGATTGCCCCTACGCCGTCAATTGCGTAAATGTTTTATAAATCGTTTTATTTTTTCAATATCTTTCAACCCCGATTCTATTTCAAAACGGCTGTTGATGTCCACCGCATATAATTTCGGCAGGTTTAAATTCTTTATTTCTTTGGCATCGTCCTCGCAAATTCCTCCGCTTAGGAAAAATGGGGTATTGCCGTTGTAATGTTTTAAAATGTGCCAATCGAATTTCACACCCGTTCCGCCGTGCTTTAAGTCCCCCTGTGGGGGATTTAGGGGGCTTGTCTTTGTATCAAACAAAAAGAAATCAACAACCCCCTCATACACTTTTGTTTGCTCAAAATCCTGTTCGTTTTCCACATTAAACGCCTTGATTGTCAAAAATCCTTTTTCTTGGATTTGTTTGCAATCTTCGGGCGTTTCTTTTCCGTGTAATTGTATGCCGTCTAAATTGTATTTTTTGGCTATTTCTAATATTTTTTCTACTGTTTCGTTTACAAAAACGCCGATTTTTTTCGTTGTTTCCGGTAGAGACGCAATGCATTGCGTCTCTACAAAACGCAATGATTTTGCATAAAAAATAAATCCCACAAAATCGGGATTGTGTTCAATTAATTCTTGTATGTTATGCGGGTGTTTCATTCCGCAGACTTTTATTTTCATTGTTTTATAAGTTTATATTTCAATTCGCCAGATGTTATACTATCGCAACAGCCCAATTTGTCTAAAATTTCAACACATTTAAAATCATACAAAAACAATGTATCGGTATTGAATGCAAAAGCATAACCTTGTACATTTTCTGTGCTTTTTCCTAAATACACTATATCAATGTCCATTCCTCCATCAAAATAATCAATAAGAGGTGCATAATATTGAAAATCAGAAAGTCCGGTAATTTTTCCGTCAGCATCAAAAGTAATAGTTTTGTTGTTTTCAGTTGTATATGTGCCTTTGAATAAAATTCCACCAATCAATTTTTGTACGCTTTCGTTAGAAAATTCGGTATTGTTCGACAATTTTACGAAAGAAATATTGCCAATTTTCAATTTGTTTTCGGAAATAATGTGAATGTCGTGGTATTTTTTATTTTCGGTAGCACTCCAAAATTCATAATTATTTCCTGTTTTTCGAATTATCATCTCTGCACCACCGTCGTGTACGTTGTAAATCATAGTGATAGGCTGTGTTGATTTAGGAGTAATTACAATAAAACTTTCATTACTTTTTTCTTGTGCAATTCGTGTCGAACGAGTTTTTAATAATTCATTGTAATAGTTCTCGTTAATCCAAAATCCTGAAAATGGCACTGTAAAATCGGTTGCAAAAACAATATTTGAACTATTGTTTGAAACATTTTGAGTGTCATTTTCAACCGATTTTCCATTGTTGCATGAAAATAAAAACAATGCTGTTGCAATAATTAAAAAATGTTTTTTCATAATTTTCCGTTTTTATTGTAAATTAACCACAATTTAAGCATTTCAAACACATTAATGAGTAAAGTTGATAACCCCAAAATGTTAAAGTTGCAGCAAAAGCCAAAAGTATAAAAAAGTTTTTTATTTCTTTTTTCCGAATTTTCAAAATTCCCAATAACACTAAAAATCCCGAAATGACATATAAAATTGTTCCGAAACCCCGTCCCTCATAGAAGTGGCTATTTGCAGATTTTTGCGCATACGGTAAAAGCAAAAAATAAATCAACAGATTGACCGCAATAAATGTTATAATAATTACAATGCTTTTTTTCATAATTTGGGAATTTCTTGATTGCTTCGCTATCGCTCGCAATGACGTTTATTCGAGCGTCATTGCGAGGAACGAAGCAATCTATAATTATATTTCTGCAATAAATTTTTTCAACGCCTTCGCAGGATTTTCCTCTTTCATAAAATTCTCGCCCATCAAAAAACCTTTGTAGCCGATTTGTTGTAATTCCCTTACAGTTTGTACGTTAGAAATTCCGCTTTCGCTGATTTTTACAAATTCATCGGGAATAAGTTGTGCCAATTCAACGGAAATTTCGGTAGAAACTTCAAAAGTTTTCAAGTTGCGGTTGTTTACGCCCACGAGTGTAATGTGTTCGTTAATATGGCTGAGTTCTTCGGCGTTGTGAACTTCTAAAAGCGTTTCCAAACCAAGTGCTTGTGCTTTTTGTGCAAGATTTTTGCATTCTTCAATTGTGAGAGCCGCCGCAATAAGCAAAATCACATCTGCCCCATAACTTTTAGCCTCGAAAAGCTGATATTCATCTATCATAAAATCTTTTCGCAAAACCGGACAAGCAATGTTCGCACGAGCTGAAATCAAATCTTCGGGCGTTCCGCCAAAATACGGAAAATCCGTCAAAATCGAAATTCCCGATGCTCCGTTTTGCGAGTAACCCGAAGTGATTTTTTGAACATCGGCATCGGCGTGTATCCAATCTTTTGATGGCGATTTGCGTTTAAATTCGGCGATTATTCCGCTTTTCGATTGTAATAAACTTTGCCGTAACGAAAGGCATTTTCTGTCAAATGCTGTTGTTTTTTCTAATTTGGAAATGCTTACAAGTTGTTTTCTTTGGGCAACTTCGATTTTTTTGTCTGCTATTATTTTGTCTAATATTGTCATAGTTTTAATTTTTTGAACGCTGATGACACGGATAACACGGATTTCCGCTGATTTTAATTTGATTTATCTGTGTAAATCTGTGTCATCTGTATTCTCTTGTCTTTATTTGTAAATTTCAATAAACCTTTCAAAAGCCTTTTTAGCCCGCCCACTTTTCAAAGCCTCATCAGCTTCGGCAACACATTCCGCCAAAGGTTTATCAAAATCGTAGGTCTGAATAGCTGCCGCAGAATTTACGAGCACCGCATTTCGTTGCGCATCGGTGGCTTTGTTTTCCAAAATATTCATAAATATTTTTGCTGCATCGGCAATTGTTTCGCCGCCAAAAAGTTCGCTTTGGGCAATTGGCTGAAAGCCTAATTGTTGCGGAGTGGCAAGATATTCCCCACGATTGTTTACAATTTTCGATGTGTCGGTAAGCGAAATTTCGTCGTAGCCGTCGAGCGAGTGAACGAGTGTGTATTGCGTGCCGATTTTCTGATTTATAAGCGTATAAAGCCGCAACATTTTCAAATTGTACACGCCCAAACATTGATATTTCGGTTTCACAGGGCTAATTAAGGGACCCAAAACATTGAAAAAAGTGCGCACGCCAATATTTTTGCGCACAGGGGCAACGTTTTTCATTGCCGGATTAAAAAACGGCGCGTGCAAATAGGTAAATCCGCTTTTGTCCAACGAAGTTTTCAGTATATCTAAATCAGTGGTAAATTTTGCCCCAAAATGCTCCAACACGTTCGACGAGCCGCTTACCGAAGTTGCGCCGTAGTTACCGTGCTTTGCCACTTTGTAACCCGCTCCGGCAAGTGCAAAACAACTGCACGTTGAAATGTTAAACGTGTTTTTACCGTCGCCGCCCGTACCCACAATGTCGATAGGGTTAAATTCCTGCAAATCAACTTGATGCGCCATAGCGAGCAACGCCTCGCGGAAACCGATAAGTTCCTCTAATTCAATGCTCCGCATCAAAAAAACTGATATAAATGCGGTGATTTCCACATCGTTGTATTTGCCTGCGCCAATGTTTGTCAAGACCTCTGCCGCTTCTTGTCGTGACAGGGTTTGATGTTCAAATAATTTATTTAAAATATTTTTCATTTTCTATGTTTTTTATATTTCGGTGCTACGCACCTTGTGTTGTTATTGGTTGTCTTTGGACTACAAATATTTTGCGGCTCTGCCGCTTTTTAAGATGCAGAGCATCGAAAATATTTGTAGTATAAAGGTTAATTATTGAATTTGTAAGGTGCATAGCACCGTAATATAAAATTAATGTTCTAAAAAATTTCGTACTATCTCAACGCCTTTAGGCGTTAAAACCGATTCCGGATGAAATTGCACCCCATGAACATCAAATTCCCGATGTTTCAAAGCCATAATCATACCATCTTCATCAATAGCAGTAACCTGCAAACAATCAGGAAAATTCTCTTGCGAAACTGCCCACGAATGGTAACGCCCAACTTCTAAATCCGCCGGCGCGGACTTGCAGTCCGTGCCTAATCCATTGAAAATGTAATCATCGGCAACGATTTGAATTTCAGTACTTATGCCGTGATACACCTCCGGCAAATTAATTAACTGCGCACCAAAAGCCTCGCCAATTGCCTGTTCGCCCAAGCAAACGCCAAAAATTGGTTTCGTTGCTGCGTAAGTTCGTATCACATCGAGCAAAATGCCCGATTCGCTCGGCACTCCCGGACCGGGCGAAAGAATTATTTTGTCGAAACGTGCAATGTCTGCCAACGCAATTTTGTCGTTGCGGTGCACTTCTATGTCCTCATAACCTAACTCTTTGATAACGTGTACCAAATTGTAGGTAAAGGAATCGTAATTGTCGAATACTAATATTTTCATTTTTTTATGTTTGTTTGATTATTTATATTTTTTTTCTAATTCTTTTCTTTCTAATTCTTTTCTTTCTTCAGTTTGTTCAGAGTCAAATTCATAAATAACTTTTGGATAATATTTTTTTATATCTATTACAGATATTAGTTCAGGTGGAATATTTTTTATCAGATTATATTTAGTTATTAACATATCATTTTCTTTTTCTTGTGAAAATTCCCAATTTTTCCCCAATTCAGAAAGACTATTAAAGAAAATGATGGCTTGCTCAAATGTAGAAAATTGTGCTCTATACAATTTTATATATTCATACTTTTTAGAATAGTTAAAATCTTGTTTATCTACATATTTAACAGTTTGATATAGGTGTCTGAAATAGTGCCCTAACCTAACTTGTTGCCCAGCAAAATAACCACGTTCTCGTTGTTTTTTTGATATTTCCTCCTTAAAATAATCCATTAACAATGTAACAAACTCATCGTTATACTTCTTTTTTAGTATCTTTTGAGTATAATTTGTACTATTTTCCCCTATGCCTATGCCAAAAAAAAGTATCAAATATGCGATTTCTATTCTGATAATCTCTTCTGTATTAAATTTTCGCTGTTTGAATTTCTCTTCTAGCTTCTCATAATAATTTATTCCTTGAGCATTTAAAATATCGGGTAAACAATAATCTTTATCTTTCATAAAAGAATCATACACCTTAATAGATTCCATTATTTGCCAAAAAAGTTCATTAAAAATATGTTGCCTTTCTCTATAAATTTCTTCTTTTTTAAATCGTTTATCTTTTTGGGGTATGTATTTTTGATAAGGAGGCAATTCTTCAACATTTGCTCTGTGAAATCTGACTAATTCAAAAAATCTATTTTCAAATAAAGTTTTATCATAAACTTCAGATTGTTTTCTTAACGTCAAATAAATTAACCAAACACTCAAAAAAGAAAACACTCCACCTAATAAAGCACCATATTTGCTGGCAATATCAAAGTCAATATTTTTGTCAAATCCTGTTTGATATAAAATATTAATCGAAAACCACATAAATAAAATAACAGCAAATCCTATTATTATAATTTCTTTCTTTTTCATATTATACATACTAAATCTTGTTAATCATAAAAATCTTGAAAAAATCATGGTTCAGACAATCAATGTTCAGTCGAAGCCCTATCAATAGCACTTTTCAAAGCCCCCAATTTATTATTCACTTCTTGCAATTCGCTCTGTTCGTTCGATTTTGCCACCACGCCTGCACCGGCTTGATAATAGAGCGTATTGTTTTTGCTCACAAACGAACGAATGGTAATTGCCTGATTGAACGAGCCGTCGAAACCGATAAAACCAATGCAACCGCCATACGGACCACGGTCGTGCGGTTCGAGCGTGTCGATAATCTGCATTGCCTTGATTTTGGGTGCACCCGTGAGCGTACCGGCAGGAAATGTGTCGGCAAAAATCTTAATCGCATTGCTGCCCTCGCGCAAACGTCCGCTTACAGACGACACAAGATGTATCACGTGCGAATAATACTGCACTTCCTTGTAGGTTTCTACTTTCACTTTGTCGGTGTTGCGGCTCAAATCGTTGCGTGCCAAATCCACCAACATCACGTGTTCGGCATTTTCCTTTGGGTCTTTCAAAAGTTTTTCGGCAAGTTCGTAATCCTTTTCGTCGTCGCCCGTTCGGCGGAACGTTCCGGCAATGGGGTTTATATACGCCTTTTTCTGCTTCGTGTTGATAACCAAGTGAGCCTCAGGCGATGAGCCGAAAATGCGGAAATCGGTAAAATCAAAATAATACAGATACGGCGAAGGATTTACGCTGCGCAAAGTGCGGTAAAGCGCAAAATCGTCGCCTTTATATTGTTGGTAAAATCGGCGAGAAAGCACAATTTGAAACACATTTCCTTTGTAGCAATTTTTCTTACCCGCTCGCACCATTTCCATATATTGCTCATCGGTAATATCGCTTTTTTCGTTGCCCACAGCCTCAAAATCGTAAACAGCTACATTGTTGTTATTCAAAATATTAACTATTTCGTCAATATTACTTTCTTCGCCTTCCGGCAAATTTTCGGTAATAATCAACTCATTGCGAAAATGATTGATGGCAATAATATATTTGAACAAAATATAATGTATACCCGGCATATCGCCCGGTGGTGTGGCTTTTGCCGAGAACACCACGTCTTCGAAATATTGCACCGCTTCGTAGGAAGTGTAGCCGAAAAGTCCAGAAGCCCCCCCGCCCCCCTCAGGGGGGGGTGCCTGCCGGTCGCCTTTCTCCCCCCCTGAGGGGGGGC
>WQTX01000083.1 GCA_009786075.1 Bacteroidota bacterium
TTACCGGCTCGGCTTCGTAGGCTTTAATTTGGTTCAAATAACCGCCTGTGGTTACGCCGCGAATAGCCGCCACAACCTGCAATTGCGATGTTCCCTCGTAAATAGAAGTAATACGGGCATCACGGTAAATTCGCTCAATTGGGTAATCTTTCATAAATCCCGAACCGCCGTGTACTTGCAATGAATCATACGCCAACGAGTTAGAATATTCACTCGAAGTTAATTTTACAAGCGGAGTGAAAATATCTGCCAATTTGCTGTACACACGTGCATCGGCTTTTTCTTCGGCTGTCAAATCACGTTTTTTCGCAAGCATATCGTAGGCTTTGTACACATCTACAAAACGCGATGTTTCGTACAACAACGAACGAACAGCTTCGGTGCGCACTTTCATATTGGTAATCAATTCATACACAGCAGGAAACTGAATAATTGGTTTGCCAAATTGTTCACGCTCGTGTGCGTAAGCCAATGCCTCGCGGTAAGCCGCCTCGCAAAGTCCAACCGATTGAGCGCCAATACCCAAGCGAGCACCATTCATAAGGAACATTACATATTTAATAAGTCCCATTCGGCGGTCGCCGCAGAGTTCGGCAGGAGCATTTTTGAATACCAATTCGCAGGTTGGCGAACCTTTGATACCAAGTTTGTTTTCCAAACGGCGAACAATCACTGCTTTATCGTTACGGTCGTAAATGAACAATGACAAGCCGCGAGCATCGTTTGTACCTTCTTCGGAACGGGCAAGTACAAGGTTTACGTGCGCATCGCCATTGGTAATAAAACGTTTTACGCCGTTCAAAATCCACGTTTTTTTCGCTTCGTCGTAGTGAGCTTTCAATTGCACTGCGCCAAGGTCGGAACCTGCGTCCGGCTCGGTTAAGTCCATTGCGGCAGTTTCGCCTGCGCACACACGAGTTAAATATTTGGTTTTCATTGCCTCGTCGCCAAATTCCAAAATAGTTTCGGCGCAATCCTGCAAACCAAAAATGTTACAAAATGCCGCATCGGCACGAGCAACAATTTCACCCGACATAATATATGGTACGGTTGGTAAATTCAAACCGCCATATTGACGCGGCAGCGACATTCCCAACAATTCCGCTTTACGGAAAGCGTCCAATCCTTGTTGCGTTCCTTGTGCATATACCACTTCGTTGTCCACAATTTTCGGACCTTCGTGGTCAACCGATTCTGCCAAAGGCGAAAGCAAGTTGGCACTAATATCGCCTACGATTTCCAATACTTTGTCGTAGCTATCGAGCGCATCTTCAAAATCTTGCGGAGCATAGTCAAATTTGTCTTTTTCTGCAAAGTTGTCTTCTTTCAACTTCACTATTTTTTGCATCAGAGGGTGCTCCAAATGGAATCTCAGTGCTTTATTATCTGAATAAAAGTTTGCCATAATTCTAAATATTAATTAGTTGATGAAATTTATCTGGATTGCTTCGTTCCTCGCAATGACGCTCTTTGGGAAGTTTGCACAAAGTCTCAAAAGAGCGTCATTGCGAGCAGAGCGAAGCAATCTATTTTTTACTTATTTAGTGTTTTGTTTGTAATATTTAACCATTTTTGGAAGAACTTCGTTCAAATCGCCCGAAATTACGTAATCGGCTATGGTATTAATTGGTGCAAGCGGGTCGTTGTTAATCGAAATCACGATTGACGATTCTTGCATACCTGCGGTGTGTTGCACTGCACCCGAAATACCGCACGCAATGTACAATTTTGGTCGCACCGTTACACCAGTTTGCCCTACTTGACGTTCGTGTTCCACAAAACCCGAATCCACAGCAGCACGAGAACCGGCAACTTCGCCACCCAAAACTTCGGCTAAATCATACAATAATTTGAAATTTTCTTTTGAGCCCACGCCGTAACCTCCGGCTACAATCACTTGCGCAGCTTTTAAGTTTACTTTGCTTTTTTCAATTTCACGCTCAATAATTTTTACTACAAAATCGGCATCGTTCAAAATCGAAACATCGAATTTTTTAACTTCGCCTTTATAATTTGCGTCAAAAATTTCTTTTTTCATCACGCCTTCACGCACGGTTGCAATTTGCGGACGCGTGTCGGGGTTAATGATTGTTGCAATAATATTTCCACCAAACGCAGGACGAATTTGATACAACAAATTTTTATATTCCTGTTTCGTTTTCGGGTCAGTGTGGTCGCCAATTTCAAGACTTGTACAGTCGGCTGTAAGACCACTTCCGGTAGTTGAGCAAATGCGCGGAGCTAAATCGCGTCCCACCGATGATGCACCAAAAAGTGCAATTTCAGGTTGCTCTTGTTTAAATATTTCGCATACAATTTTATTGTGCGGCAATGTGGTGTAGGGTGCCAAACGTTTGTCGTCTGCCACGTGCAACACATCTACTCCGAATGGAAATAATTCTTTTTCCAAACCTGCTAAGTTAGACCCAATAGCAATAGCTTCGAGTTTTTTTCCAAGTTGGTTAGCCAATTTTTTACCTTTGGTAAGCAATTCCAAACTTACATCGGCAACGGCTCCATCTTCTATTTCTATATATACAAAAACGTTATTCACGGTATTTCTGTTTTAAAATTAATACTATTACTATTATCCTATTGTGTGATTTGAAATCAATTCTTTCATCAAATTGTCCATATCGGCATCGCTTGGCGTGAGTTTCACACTTTCTTTTGCTGTCAAAACTACATTTTCAATAGTTTTCACTTTCGTAGGCGAACCTGTTAAGCCCAAACAATTAAAATCGGGATTCAAATCATTTGCCGACCATTCGGTAATGGTAAGCGATGGGCTGGTTTTATACAAATTCACGTACGATGATTCAGTTTCCTGCATTTCGCTCAACGTTTTTGCGTGTTTGTTTTTCATTGTCAATTTAGAATTTCTAAATCTGCATTCTGCTGCCGAACTGTGAACAGTTACAACGCAAGGCATTGGAGCCTCAACAACTTCAATACCACGTTCCAAACGGCGTTTTACACGGATTTTTCCGTTCGTAATGCTTTGAATTTCTTCGGCGTATGTAATTTGCGGAATACCAACTTTATCGGCAACTTGCGGACCAACTTGCGCAGTATCGCCGTCAATTGCTTGACGACCGGCAAGAATTAAATCGAAAGGAGCAAGTTTTTTCGCCGCAAGGCTCAAAGTGTACGATGTTGCAAGCGTATCGGCTCCTGCAAATGCACGGTCGGTAACCAAATAACCACCGTCGGCACCACGGAACATTGCCTCACGAATAATTTCGGCAGCTCGCGGAGGACCCATTGTAACTATTTCTACGGTTGTTCCCGGAAATTTGTCTTTCAAACGCAATGCTTGTTCCAAAGCGTTCAAATCTTCCGGATTAAATATGGCAGGCAGAGCTGCACGGTTCACAGTACCATCGGGCTTCATTGCATCTTGACCCACATTGCGGGTGTCAGGTACTTGTTTAGCTAAAACTAAAATTTTTAATCCCATTTTCGTTTTTCGTTTATAAATTTAAAGTGGCAAAAGTATAAAATAATTATGAATTATAAATTATTAATTGTGAAATATTTTTCTGTGGTGTGTTACTCTCCTACAACAGTAACAGTTTCATTATCTACACATGGTTTGAAAAATAAATGTTTTTAATCAATATTTCTGTTTGGTTATCTTCGGCAGAAAACTCAACAGTGCAAATATTTTCAATGTCGATGTGTTTTTGCCCGTTTTTAAGGTAGATGTCGTCGAAAAAAGCATCAATGTGTGTTAATGCGTTTCTCACTAATGAGTAATTAAAAGCCCTTTTTGGCATATCGCTTCCGTAGTGATAAACACGATAACCTTCAAAATATCTGCCTATTGCATCACTTGCAATATCGCTGATAATAACTCTTTTAGAAGCCATATTTTTTTGCAATATTATCAAAAACTTCATCTACTGTACGTCCACAGTCAAATTCGGCTCGTTCTTCGGGCGTAAAACCCCACACGATTTTGGGTTTTTCAATTATTCCCTCGGCAATAAGCCGTTGTTGCTCGCGCTTGTATTGTTGTAAAATTTCGTAAGTCAACACTTCTTCTTTTTGCTGTTTAGGCGAATACTTTGCAAATGAATTCGATGTGCGTGTTTCGTATGCAACCGCCGGTTCTTGCACACAATTTGGCGTTTCTTTTGGAATTTTGTATTGTTTCATATTATTTTGTGTTGTTAAATTGGGGGCTGAACACTTCGATTACAAAGGTACGAAAAACATTTTTTAAAATTTATTTTTCTTGCGAAAGTTTATCTATTTCCTCCGCAAAAACCGCCAAATAGTCCCCAATCCCACCTTTTTCCCATACATCAACAATCCCGATTTATACATACGGGCAGCAAACCACATACTTGCCCAACACGAGATTACGAGTATAAAAGCCGACAAAATCACCTGCCAATACGGAACGCCAAAAGGCAAACGCGCCATCATGGCAATGGGTGCGGTAAATGGTACGAACGAAAGCCATTGCGCAAGCGCACCTGCCGGATTGACAATAATTGCATTGAGCAAAATAATGCTGAGAATGAGCGGTAAACTCACCGGAATTATAAATTGTTGTGTGTCGCTATCGTGGTCGAGCAGTGCGCCGATGCCGGCAAAAATGCCGCCATACAATAAATAACCGGCAATGAAAAAGAAAATAAATGCTGTGAACATTACGCCCCAATTCACGCCTTCGAGTGTGTGAAATACATCAATTACATAATCAAGTTGTGTAGAATTGGCGGTAAATTGCGCAGCAGTATTGCCCGCTTCCAACGATTGTGCAAGTTCGGGTAGGGGAGTTGGGTTGTAAATTTCGGGAAAAATCAATTTTTGCGCAGCGGTAACAATGGCAAAACTTAGGACAATCCACAACACAAATTGCACAAGTCCCACAAGGCAAATGCCAAGAATTTTCCCGGACATAAGTTGTATAGGTTTTACGGAAGAAACTATGACCTCGACCACTCGATTGCTTTTTTCTTCAATCACGCCGCGCAGCACCAGCACGCCGTACATAAACACAAAAAAGTAAATCATAAGAGCTGCCGCCACCGCCATAAGCGATTTTTTTGTAAGCGACGTTTCTTCGTCAATGTATTCGCCGTCTTTTGTCCATTTTTGCACGCCAATGCTTACCGGTGTGCGCACTCGTTTAATTGTTTCGGGCGAAACATTTTCTTTTACCAATGCCATATATTCCAAATCGCGGCGCAAAACGTAACCGGTGTAGGCTTTCAGCGCATTGTCAATCCACACGTTGGAGTAAATTATTGCAGTATTCGATGTATATATATTATAAGGAATAAACAGCACCGCATTGAAACCCGAATTGTCGAAACCTTTACGAATTTCCTCAACCGTAACTTCGGTTACAATCGTAAATCGGTAATTTTCAAAGTCTTTAATCGTTTCGCCAAGTATATGCGTTTCGTCGATAATTGCAACGGTGCGAATTTGATTTTTTTCCATTTTTTGCAACCACAGCGGCACAATCAACATACCGGCTATAAGCAATGGACCTACAATGCTCATAATTATAAATGAGCGGTTTTTGATGCGGGAGGTGAATTCGCGTTTGAAGATATGGGTTATTATATTCATTGGTGGTTTATTTGTAGGGGCAATCCCTTGTGGTTGCCCTGTTAGATATTTAATTGATATTCAGTTGATATTCGATAGATATTCGGTTGATTTACCCCCAACCCCCTAAAGGGGGCTTTGTTCGGTGGAAGTGTTGTTGTTCAGGTCTTTTCGGTTCTAAAGCCCCCTTTAGGGGGTTGGGGGTGGTTTTTGGTTATTCATTGATATTCGTTGTTTTAATTAAAACCTAATTTACACCTAATTTACACCTAATTTTTTACAAAATAACCTAAGTAACAGAAATCTTTCTTAAAAGTAACCTAATTACCTGATTGAATTATGTAATCAGGTTGGGCGTGGCGTAGCATTTGGGGTTACTTAGGTTGTTTTGTTTGTAAAATTAGGTCAAAATTAGGTTGTTTTTGATTAAAATTTATTCTTTCTTTGCAAAAGAAATTTATACGACTATCTAACTATTGCTGAATTGTTGCGGGTTTTATAGTCGTTTTCTTTTGTTTATTTTTCTTTTTTAGTTTTTTAATTTTCGTTATTGAACCTACGACATCCACAAGACGTGGGCTCGCATAGCCGGTCATCACAATATTAGCAAATTTTATGTTTTCGTCCGGTTTCATTTGTACCACAAAATTTCGTTCACTACCTACGGTTCTTTCTTGTGTGTAGTACGTAGCTAATTCGAATACAAGAACCGTTTCCGGACTTTTTACATTCAACGACCAAGAACCATCATCGTCCCATACTATAGTTCCATTTTTTGTACCTTTCTCATAAACCGTCGCTCCAATAAGTCCCCTCCCAGCAGTATCGGTCAGTTTCCCCGAAACCTCAATACTGCCAATTTGAGAACCAACAGTTTCTATTTTCCTATTATCAACAGAATTAATAATCGTATCGTTCATTGGCGTTTGCGCCGCACAAGTCCCCACCACACCAAGCGAAATTCCTGCAATGGTAACCACCTTGCCAAGCTGTTGGCGGCGACGCAACTCATTTTCCAAGTAGCGCACTTCTTCCTCGCATTTTGGGCACGTGCCCGCACATTCGCCTTTAAAATTACATTCCGAAGTTATGTATTCTATGTCGTTTTTCGCGGCAATTTGTGTGCGGATTTGTTTTAGGATTTTGCAGGTTTGTTTTCCTTTTGTCATGGTTTTTGTTTTTTTTTCGTATGGCGTTGCCATACGCTAATGATATAAGGCTTTCAGCCTTTTGATGTTATCTACTGTTGTTCTTCCGGTGGTGGTGCTATTCCCATAAGCGGCGGTTCATAATCTGTTGTGTCTCGTACATATTTTGTTGTGTCATTTACATTTTTCGTTGTATCTCTTATTGTTATGTCGTCTTCCAATGGGTCGTTGGGTTTTCCCTGCATAATACACGCCGACATCGACAATGTCATTCCCAACGATACGCCTGCAATGGCTACTTTTTTTCCAAAATGTTTGCGTTTATGCAATTCATTTTCCAAATACTGCAATTCCGCATCGCATCGTGGGCAACTGCCTTTACATTCGCCCTCAAAAGTACATTCCGAAGTTTCGTAGTCAATCTCGTTTTCTTTCGCAATTTGCAGACGAATTTCTTTTAGTTGTTCGCAAATTTCTTTTCCAGCCCCCCTAAATCCCCCCTTAATGGGGGACTTTTGGTTGTGGTTTAATTCGTTAGTTTTGTCCATTTTTGTAAAAATTTACATGTTTTGCACTGCTCCAAGTCCCCCTTGAGGGGGATTTAGGGGGCTGACTTTTTCTATAAAAATACTATTCATATCAGGAATAACCGGTTCAAACGAAACAACACTGCCAAACTGCGTGCAATGGCGTATCACATCATTTGCAGTGCAATTGTCGAGTAATTCCAACACAAATTCGCTGTGAGAATTCTGTTTTTGCTGGTCAATAATTTTGTACGATGTATTGAGCGCAAGCATTGGCGTATCAACGTAACCTGAAAATGTAATGCGGTATTGATTTCGTGCAAAACTTTGGCGAATTTCCGAAAGTTTTCCGTCGAGAATTTTTTCCGATTTATTGAGCAAAACAATGCTGTCGCACAATTCTTCAACGGAATTCATATTGTGTGTCGATAAAACTATGGTCATTCCTTCGGCTTTCAAACGCAAAATTTCTTCTTTCAATCGTTGCGCATTCACAGGGTCGAAACCGCTAAACGGTTCATCGAGTATCAGAATTTTTGGTTTGTGAATAACCGACACTATAAATTGAATTTTTTGTTGCATTCCTTTCGACAATTCTTCCACTTTTTTGTTGTCCCAATTGTGAATTTGCAAGCGTTCTGTCCAAAAATTAAGTTCACGCATGGCATCGTGCCGGCTCATGCCTTTGAGTGCTGCAAAATAAAAAATTTGCTCGGCAACTTTCATTTTTTTGTACAATCCCCGTTCTTCGGGCAAATAGCCCATGCGATACACATCGGTAGCCGAAAGCGGTTGCGAATTGATGGTAATACTGCCGCTATCGGCATTGAAAATTTGATTTAAAATGCGAATAAACGTAGTTTTTCCCGCTCCATTCGGACCAAGCAAACCGAAAATTTCGCCTTCGGAAATAGACAAACTCACATTGTTCAATGCTCGATTGCCTGCAAATTCCTTTGAAATATTGTGTGCACAAATCATAGTAGGAGTTAGGTATTAGGAGTTAGGAATTAGGGGTTAGGTTTGTAGGTTTGTAGGGACGATGCCTATGTGCTCGCCCTTTTAAGTGATTAGTTATTGATATTCAATAGATATTCAATAGATATTCATTGATATTTTTCAGTTATTCAGTGACTCCGTTATTCAGTTACTCAAAATTTGTACGCAAACCCGAACGCTATAATTTGCCGGTATTGATTAGGATTGTCGGTAAGTTTTACCGAATGGTCGTAAATATATTGGTTGCTAAACATAAATGTTAAGTGTTTATTCACTTTGAACATCAATTGATTATCCCAATTTACTTTTGTGTTACATTTCACTTTATCGAGAAAAGGATTGTCGCCTCTTAAATTGTAATTAAAAAATACATCGAGTTTGGTTACAAATATCACATTTTTCAGAATTTCCCAATTCCAATTGCTTTTTTGGAACATAAATCGTGTGTAACCACCATATTCGAATAAAAAATATTTGCCCGGATCCACGTCAAAAGCTCCAATGCTGGAAAGTGCCGAATCTGCCACAAAAGTCAAGCGAGCACTCAGCGGCGATACAAATAAACTTAAATTTGCATTCGGGTTATAATCCATACCAATAGCGGCAATTAAGTTTGCCGGTGCAAAAAAGCGAGAAATAATATTGTACGTTGTATCACTTGTATATTTTTTTCCTTCAAGCATTTGGGTTCTAAAATCGACAAGACCGGCATAGAAAAAATCTTTGTAGGCACGTTGCCCGTATTTTGAGTTAAAAGCCAACCGGTCGTTGGTTTTACTGCTTATTTTGCCTTGACGCACACCGCCCAAAGCTGCTGCTGCACTATTTTCCCACACAAATTTTGGTTTGCGCAAATTGGCAAATAGCGCCGCATTGCCTTCCATTCCGAGTGAGTTTTCGCCACCGGCAGCCCAATTTGCGAGGTATGTATTGGCTATATTTAACGAAGTTAAACCCGAAAATTTCCAACCATAAACGGTGTCGGCAGTAGTTTTTGTGCGTAGTGCTTTTTCTGTGTCGGCATCGGCAACTTGTGCGGTGAGCGTTCCGCTTACTATTGTGAAAATGCTTGTGAAAATGAGTGTTTTTTTCATGGGATTAGGGATTTTGTTTATTTGGTTATGTGTTTATTTGGTTATGTGTTTTTGTGTAGGGGCGAAATATTTTTCGCCCTTACAATGTTTAAGCGTTTTTGAAATCTCATTAAACCAATCATTAAATTTTCGCAGGTGCTCGTTGTACGACATATAACCAGAATTCTCGGCTTTGGCAACCATTGCCCGATAATCTTCTATGCTTATTTTGCTGTCATTGTTCATTGTTAATTATTCATTGTTCATTGTCTTTTTAAACAAATACGTCTTCGTTTCCGTCCCACTCGCAAGCCGTCGAATATTTTTGCGATGCGTAATAATAAGTAGTATTGCAACCACAATTGAAAATATTTGCAACGAAAGTTGATACGGTTTAATTATACCGGTTAAAATAATAATAGGAAACGACAATCCGGCGCACAGCGAGCCGAGCGAAACATAGTGAAACAAAGCTAACACTACGGCAAATATACCAAAAGCTATCAATGCCGGAATGGGCGCAATAGCAAGTGTTACGCCAAGCAAACAGGCAACGCCTTTGCCACCTTTAAATTGAGCAAATACGGGGAAAATATGCCCCACAACCGCCGCTGCGCCAAAAAGTAACTGCAAGGTTACATACGCATCGCCTTCGGGGCAATGTGGAAAAAACCTAATGAGAAAATAGGTTGCCGCAAAGGCTTTGAGCAAATCAATAATAAACACCGGTATGCCTGCTTTTTTACCCAAAACTCGAAAAGTGTTTGTAGCTCCTGCATTTCCGCTGCCGTGTTCACGTACATCGGTATTGAAAAACGCTTTTCCTATCCACACGGCACTTGGAATAGACCCAAGTAAATACGCCCCAATTGTAGCAAGTAGTACAAAAAGTATGTCCATAATGTATTCAAAATTGTTTGTGCAAAAGTATACATTAATTAATAATTAGTAATTAATAATTATGAATTGTTACTAACAGTTAGTGAACGAGGGATTAGGAATTAGGAAACGAGGGATTAGGAGACGAGGAAACAAGGAAAACGAATACTCCAATCCCTCGTCAACTTGTCTCCTCGTTCCCTTGTCAACTAACTTACGTGTTACTCGTAAATTCACTATGTTTTAGCATTTTATTAACTGTAAAATTTTGAACACACTGTTTTTTATGTAGTTTTGCATTCCGGTTTTTCGGAAAAGAGTCTTATAAAAAAACGATTAAAAAAATGGTTAAACAACAAAGTATAGAATTAGAACAAGCAGTTGTTCGTTTTTCAGGAGATTCCGGCGACGGAATGCAATTAACAGGAAGTTTGTTTTCCAGTATTTCGGCTGTGTTGGGGAATGAAATATCAACATTTCCCGATTTTCCGTCGGAAATACGCGCTCCTCATGGAGAAATTGGCGGTGTTTCGAGTTGTCAGGTACACGTAGGTTCCGGTAAAGTGTATACTCCGGGCGACCAAGCCGATATTTTGGTGGCTATGAATCCGGCAGCATTGAAAGTAAATGCAAAAGATGTAAAAAAACATGGTGCAATTATTTATGATGTTGATTCATTTGAGAAAAAGGATTTGGAAAAGGCAACATTTACTACCGATAATCCTTTTGCAGAACTCAATATTTCCGATACAATACAACTCATTCCATTGCAATTGACTACGCTTACCAAAGAATCACTCAAAGATTCGGGCTTGGACAACAAAGCTATAGTGCGTAGTAAAAATATGTTTGCCTTAGGTTTGGCGTGCTGGCTTTTCAATCAGCCTATGGAACAGGCAATTCACTTGTTGGAAACGAAGTTTAATGACAAACAATCGCTTTTAGCGTCGAATATAAAAGTATTGACCGATGGTTATAATTATGGTAACAATCTTCACTTAACGCTTTCGCGCTTTATTGTCGATAAATCGCACGATGTGCAAAAAGGTCGTTACACCAGCATCAACGGAAACACGGCAGCGGCTTATGGTTTGATAGCGGCAGCCGAAAAAGCGGGATTACCGTTGTTTTTGGGTTCTTACCCTATAACGCCGGCTACCGATATTATGCAAGAATTGGCAGCTCGCAAAGACGTAGGCGCAAAAGTGGTGCAAGCCGAAGACGAAATTGCCGGTATTACAACAGCTATTGGCGCAGCCTTTGCCGGAAATTTAGCAGCAACCAACACGTCGGGTCCCGGATTGGCACTGAAATCAGAAGCAATAGGTTTGGCAGTTATGGCAGAATTACCGTTGGTAATTGTAGATGTGCAACGCGCCGGTCCATCAACCGGAATGCCCACAAAAACCGAGCAAACCGATTTATTGCAAGCTCTTTACGGCAGAAACGGCGAATGTCCGGCTGTGGTAATTGCGGCAAGCACTCCGGCAAATTGCTTTCACTATACTTATATGGCAAGCAAAATTGCGTTGGAACATTCCACACCGGTAATTGTACTTACCGATGCTTTTATTGGTAATGGAAGTTCGTTGTGGAAATTGCCGAAATTGGCAGAATTGCCGGCGATTAAACCAAATTTTGTAAAACCCGATATGCAAGGTTGCAAAGTAACTGCCCGTGATGAGGTTACAAAAGCTCGCTATTGGAGTTTCCCCGGCATGGAAGGATTTTTGCATCGCAATGGCGGTTTGGAAAAAGATTACGACAAAGGAAGTATTTCTACCGAAGCGCGCAATCATGAAAAAATGGTAAAAACCCGCGCCGCAAAAATTGATTATATAGCTAACGTGATTCCCGATGTGGAAATTGTAGGCGATAAAGATGCCGACACGTTGGTAATAGGCTGGGGAAGTACCGTAGGACATTTAACAACTGCTGTTGAGGAATTGAACAAAAAAGGCAAAAAAATGGCTTTGGCACAATTTACTTATATCAATCCGTTGCCAAAAAATGCCGCAGAAGTTATTCGCAAGTACAAAAAAGTAGTGGTGTGCGAATTAAATACCGGTCAATTTGCAACGTATTTGCGTTCGCAGGTGCAAGGAGTTGAATTTTTGCAATGCAATAAAATACAAGGTCAGCCATTTACTGTTGCTGAGTTGGTTGAGAATTTAATGTGCCAATAAGTGAATGTGCCAATATGCCAATAAGGTAATACGACAATGTGCAAATGAAGCAATAAAACAATAAGATAATAAAATAATGAAATAATACGCCATGAGACAATAACAAAATATGCTAATGAGTAATTGGCATATTGGCATATTGAAAAATTGGCACATTTTAAATACCATGGAAACAAAACAATATACCGCAAAAGATTTTAAAAGCGACCAATCAGTACGATGGTGTCCCGGCTGTGGCGACCACGCCCTTCTTAATGTATTGCAAAAATCAATGGCAGAAATAGGCGTTGCGCCTCACGAAACAGCCGTAATTTCGGGCATCGGTTGCTCTTCCCGTTTACCGTATTATGTGAACTCTTATGGTTTTCACACCATTCACGGACGTGGAGCAGCAGTAGCTACCGGTGTAAAAGTAGCCAACCCAAAACTTACCGTGTGGCAAATTACCGGCGACGGCGACTGCTTGGCAATTGGCGGCAATCATTTTATTCACAGCGTTCGCCGCAATGTTGATATGAATGTATTGTTGTTCAACAACCAAATTTATGGTTTGACCAAAGGACAATACTCGCCAACATCGAAAAAAGGACTTATAACAAAATCGTCGCCGTTTGGCACGGTGGAACAGCCATTTCGTCCGGCAGAATTGACATTTGGTTCTCGTGGAACATTTTTTGCCCGCACGCTTGATGTTGATTTGAAAACCTCGCAATCGGTATTGACCGCCGCCGCTCTTCACAAAGGAACTTCGGTAGTTGAATGTTTGACCAACTGTGTGATTTTCAACGATGGCGCACACGGCTGGCTGGCTGATAAAACCACTCGCGCCGATAGAAGCATAGTGTTGGAACACGGCAAACCAATGATTTTTGGCACAAACAGAGACAAAGGTTTAATGTTGGACGGCTTTAATTTAAAAGTAGTTACCATTGGCGAAAACGGCATTACCGAAAACGATATTTTAGTGCACGATGCACACTGCGAAGATTTTACCTTACAAATGAAACTTGCACTCATGGAAGGTCCCGATATGCCAATAGCAATGGGCGTAATTCGTGCGGTAGAAGCAGAAACCTACGATGCTGCCGTAGAAAATCAAATACTTGAAATTCAAGCACAAACAACGATTAAAAATTTCGACGATTTGGTTGATAGTTTGGAGCAGTGGGAAATGTAATTTAGAGTATAGTTTTTAGAGTTTAGATATTAGAACGGTGAAAATTAATTTTTTTGCCGTTTTTTTTATTTTTACCCGAATAGTAAAAAACATTTTGTTTAAAACATTTTGTTTAAAACATTTTGTTTAGTGAAAAAATGTAATATCTTTGTAGAAAATTATTGCTATGGAAGATTTTAATCCCTTTGTAACAAAAGGTTATGCATCGAAAGAGCTTTTTTGTGATAGAAAAAAAGAGCTAAAAAACTTATTGGATAATGCAAAAAATGGCTTAGATACTACACTTTTTGCTGACAGAAAAATGGGAAAAACAGGTTTGATTTATCGTTTTTTTGATTATTTGGGAGAAAAAAACAGTGAATTTGCGAATGTTTATGTTGATATTTTTTCTTCGCGTTGTTTAGACGATTTTGTGCGCTTGCTTTCGGAAGCAATTCTGCGAAAATATCCCGAAAAAACTTCGTTTGGGAAAGCGTTTATGAAAATCCTTAAAAGTTTTCGACCGTTGATTTCCTACGATGCTGTTACCGGCGAGCCGCAAGTGATGATTTCGTATCAAAACGAGGCAGAAAAACACTATACTTTAAAAGGAATTTTAGATTTTTTAGAAACCAGAAACGTGCCGGTGGTGCTTGCTATAGATGAATTTCAGCAAATTACCGAATATCCTGAAACCAACATTGAAGCCTTGTTGCGCACCTACGTTCAGCAGGTTAAAAATATTCGATTTATTTTTTGCGGTAGCAAAACCTCGTTGATAACCGAAATGTTTTCGAGTATCAAACGTCCGTTTTTTAATTCCACAAGTTTTTTGCATTTAGATAAAATCGATGAAAAAATGTATTTCGATTTTATAAAAGATAATTTTGAAAAACACAAAAAAAAGATTGACGACGAAGCAATACAATTTATTTTAGAATGGACTTTGCGGCATACTTTTTATACGCAATTCATTTGTAATCAAACATTTAACATCTCAAAACGAACCGCCACGATAGTGGAAGTAAAACAAGCTTGCAAAAGCATTTTTCAGCAAAATGAAGCTGTTTTTTTGCAATATCGTCGTTTGCTTACACCTGCGCAATGGAATTTTTTGATAGCAACTGCCAAAGAAGAAATACTTGTGAAACCAACAGCTAAAGATTTTTTGATGAAACACAACATAGGTACGCCGGCACACGCAAAGAGACTTCTTAACGCATTGATTGATAAAGATTTAATTGTAGAAAAAATAACAAGAACAGAAACGAATTACTATCTTTACGACGTTTTCTTGCTGCGTTGGATGCAGTCGGTATATTGAATATGAGATTTTACGTGAGATAAGTAATGAAAAATAATTATTGTTATATTTTAAAAAATGGATTGCTTCGTTCCTCGCAATGACGCTCTTTTGTTGATTTGTGCTAACCCTCGAAAGAGC
>WQTX01000084.1 GCA_009786075.1 Bacteroidota bacterium
ATGATATGTTTTCTGGATTGCTTCACTTCGTTCGCAATGACGCTCTTTCGAGGGTTAGCACAAATCAACAAAAGAGCGTCATTGCGAGGAACGAAGCAATCTATAAAGTTTCTTGTTTTAAAAATTTATTGCCAAAATGGTGCATATTGGTCGAAAAAGTGAAAAAATGCGTTCCACCGACAGCATGTTGTTTTGCCCAACCGTAGCTCAACTTCCAATTCGGGCGATTGTAGGTTGCGCCCAAACTCAATCCTACGGCTTTTCTGCCGTTTTCCCATGTCATATCCTGGAATTTTCTAACATTAAAACCAAGCATTACGTCGAACGATTTCAACACACGAATATCGGTTGCAATGGAAAAGTGTTTTAAGAAATTTTCAGCAAAAGAAGCATCGCTGCGAGAAACTACAAAGGTTTGCAAATCGCTGTAAGCCACCGAAATAGCAAAAGGTGCATATTTCATTTTGCGGCGTAAAGCAATGTCCACGCCAAATGGCACATCTTCGTAATTGCCTGTGTAGGTTGTAATTTGACTGCCCACATTACGCACCACAATTGTAGCATTGGTCAGCGTATCGGTGCTTTGGTAGCGCGCAGCAAAATCAGCTAAAATTCCTATGGACGAATATGTTTCTAAAAACGAAAGAATTGGTTTAAGCGTTGCGCCGGCATAAAAATTCGGCAAAAAGTGGTAGGAAAGCCCCGCATACAGTGCATTGTCGGAAGCAAAAAAGTATCCGGTGGAATTGGCATACTCATCGTACCCGTTGAATGCACCATAAATAACGCTCGTTACACCGCCCACAAAAGTAAGTTTCGGACGCAAAGAGTGAGCATAAGCAATATTGGCAATGCTCATACCGCTGGTTTGCAGCACAAACACATTGCCCCACGTGATGCTCGCTTGGCGTGAATACGAACTATCTAAAAACGAAGGATTTTTAAGAGCTAAAGCCACATCGCCGGTACGCACTATGGCTGTTTTTCCAAGGGCGTTTTCGGTTGCCGACGCCGGTTGTTGCACAAAACTATACACGTGAGTTCCGCCGATTTGGGCAACACTTGCGTTTGCAATACACAACGCTATGAGTAGCGGTAAGAAATAGAATATTTTGTGTTGTTTGTAGGTCATAAATGTTTGGTGATTTGGTGATTTGGTGATTTGCTTATTTGTCAAACAAATCAACAAATAATCAATTATTCGGCTTAGTTACCACATAAATATCTTCCTCTTCTTTTTTCATGGTATATTGTTCCCGGGCAATTTTTTCAATATATTCCGGTTTGTTCAAATTCTTAATTTCTTGGTCGGTTTCTTCTATTTTCCGTTTATAATCGTGATACTGCGCCTCTAAATCTTTATTTTTTTGTTGTAATTCGTTACGTTTTGCCAAATTTCTATCGTCGATTACCGTAATCCATAATACAAAGATAGCCAAAACGATAAAATACCGGTTGGTAACTACTTTTTTTGCTGTTTTTAGAAATTTTTGAGAAGCCATGTTTAAATTTTTGTTAAAAATACGAAATAATTATTGATTACAAATATTTTGCAAATTCTTCGTTCAAAAAAGCTGTCCAAACAGAATGAAATTTACTTTTTTGAGCAATACATGCAAGCAAACAATTGGTATCTAACACAATTTTTCTCATTGATATGGAGTGCGAAGGTGTTCGTGTAATAAATCGTCGCTCAGCATACCTTCATTCCAATATTTTTCTGCTTCTTTTTCGACTTGCCGAATGTAAAATTCCCTTAAAACTTTTTTCAAATCTTGAAACGTTTCTTCTGTTTTTATAAATGAAAGCATTTTTAACACATGAAGTTGAGCCGGATTTAAACCTTGATAATTAGTCGCATTGGTTGCCGTCCTTCGATATGCCACAACAGGCTCTTGTACCTGCATTGGAACTTTTTCCGTATAATTATATGATTTTTTTGACATAGCCATTTTCTTTTATGTGTTTTACAAAAATACGAAATAATTATGTAATTATTGTCTGAATGTAATTTTTTTTGAATTATGCCAAAGTGATTTATTTTTTTCAATTTTCCCAATCAACTTTTCCAAAGTTTAAAACTTTGGAAAAGTTTGGTGCAAAAAAAAGCGGCTGAATTACCCCAACCGCTTTTTAAATAATTTACAAACTTCGTTTCCTCGTTAACTTGTCAACTAAAAACTCGTTTACTTTTTGTGTTGTTATCAAATATACAAAATTAGCTGCAAATTAATTTATATGAACTCTACTTAAATTTCGAGTAAAGGCTTGTATTGCAGTGTCAATTTTTTGAATTGTATGCTTGCTTGGGTTTCGCACGCCGTTCACATAGTGGCTTAATTGCCCTTGATTAATACCGGTAAGGCGCGATAATCCGGCAAGTGAAAAATATGCAGTGTAGTAGTTGAGAAACGAGCGTGTGTCGTAGTTATATTCAAACGTAGCTTCGGTAAATTCTATTCTTTTTTTTGCATACAATGCTTTCATTGCTTTGTATGCCGAAATAAAATCGTCTTTTGCTTCTTTTACCGTGTCGCCTGTTCCGGTTATTCCGTAATTCAACGTATTGTCGTTCAAATCAACATATACACTAAATTTACCATCGCTACCACGCTCTATGAATGATTTTACTGTTTTCATTACTTTGTATTTAAAATTTAACGCCCGAACTTTTACTTATACTTTTCAGTGTTCCGGTTGCCACTTCTTGGCTTTTGTGATGTCCCGTTTTAAAATATTGCCCCGTTATGGGACTATACCACAATGGGTGTCCGTTCATTTCGCTGTCTAAGTAGCAACCTGCCTTTTTCAATTTCCTTTCTAATTCCGAATACTTCATTGTTCCGAATATTTTACAAATATAATGATATTAAAATTAATATCAAAATGTTTTACTTAAAATCTTTTCCAATCAATTTTTCCCAAACCATGATAAAAAAAAGCGATTGGAAAATTCCCAACCGCTTTTTTTTTATTATCGTTGATTACACGAAACTATTTCACTCGTTTTTCAACGGCTCCGTTTGAGTATTTCACAAAATACACACCTTTTGCAGGCGCTTCATTCAATTTTACACCTGTTACGGTAAAGTAACCTACAACTTCGCCTTTGTCAGCAACTACATCGCCAATTCCAACAGTAGCACCGGCTAAAAATGCAGCCTTAGCAGTTGCTAATGCAGTAACTGCGCCATCTACTTGTGGTTGTGTAGCTGAGGCATTATTTGCTACGGCTTGTGCAGCTGCAATAGCTGCAGTAAAATCTGCTTTCACAGCGTCTGTTTTGTTTGCGTTTGCAGCTAAAACTGTGTTTGCATCTGCAATAGCTGCATTTAAAGCTGTTTTATTAACACCTGTTCCTTGTTTTGTTATAGTAATTACAAGGTTTTCAATACCAAGAATGTCAACATCCGAAGAAGCCATAAGAGCAACACTTGTAGCTAAACCAGCAAAAGCATTAGGGACTGCGGTAATTACCATTTCTCCAGTAAGAGTAAATGCTGTCCCGGCAGTAACAGTTCCTTCTAAATTAACATAATCCGATAATTCTGCCCAATTACCAGACTCTGGACGAGCATCTACTGCTACAATTTGGAAATCGCTTGCATTAGCACTTGCTTTACCTGTCACAGTAACATCAAATTTATCTCCTATTGCAAATGGAGTTGGTATTTTTCCTTCTATTTTATCAACTTGGTTTTTGCCATCTGGATTTTGTGGCATTAGAGTACCGGGGGGGGTAGCCACTTTTACAACTGTAACTGATGCATTTGTGAAATTAAATGTTTTAGTTTCAACTGAACCATCGGTTGTTCCAGGTGCATTGCCCGGTGCAGGGAAAGCTGCATTTTTTGCAGTAAATGCCAAGTTTGCATTAACAGGAGTTATACAACCAGTTGCAGGCACAATAAGCGTTACCGAACGAGTAAATGTTTCGCCAGCTGCAATTGCACCACCAGGAAATGCTAACATCCCTGTTATTTCACCCCACCAATCTTTACCACACGTTTTCCCTTGATTGACATTCCAATCACCGGCATCAACAATAATTGCCAAAAGCTCAGTTATTGCTTCTTGAGAAGTTGCAGTAAGAGTAACTTTAAATGCATCACCTACAGCATAAGTAAGACCTGCTACGTGCGAAGCTGATTTGTACTGCATCTCACCAGCCGATTGATACTGATTGGTAAATTTAAATGTTCCTTGAGCCATAGCTCCGAAGCCGAACAATAAAGCGACTCCAATAGATAATAAAGTTTTTTTCATAATAGATAAAATTTTAGTTAAAAATAATTTTTTGATTAATAAGTTGCAAGTATAAGGCTTTTTTGTGGTTAAAAAAATATTTTGGTGTTTTTTTATGAACAAGGGGGTGTTTTTTACATTCCCAAAGCGTGAGCGTGCGAACCTGTATCGGTAAAAATCAACACCAATTCACTTTTGTTTTCAACCCAAATCAAAACCCAGTCATTTGCTACATGACATTCTCTGATTATTTCTCCCTCATCGACAGGCGCAAAATTTGTAAGCGAATGAAGTCTGTTTTTTGCCTCTAAAGGCTGTGCTTTTGCCAATTTTTCAATAATTGAGTATAGTTCATTCAAATCAAGATTTTGCTTGTAACATAATTTTACATCTTTTTTGAATGAATTGGTATGTCCTATGGCAAATATGAAATCTTTGTTTTCTGCTAATTTGGCAAAAAACTCTTTTGGTGTTAATTTATTTTCTTTTGCCATGGTTTATAATGGTATATTTACCTGCTCTATATTCTTGCAAGCCTTTTGTGTTAAAAACAGCATCACTCTCAACTGCACGGACAACTTGGCGTGTTTTCGCCGGAGTTTTTATTGTAAACACTGTGTCCATAGCCATAATAACTTCCATCATTTTTTGTGCTATGCTATTGCGAGCGTTATATTGTAAGGTTACTGTTGCCATGATTGCATCATTTTTTTACTTTTTACATCAAAACACAAATGTAGCACTTTTTTTGTGGTTAAAAAAAATATTTTGGTGTTTTTTTATTAACAGGGGGTGTTTTTATTGTTTTTGTAAGAGAAAAATCATTACCTTTGCCATAATTAAAAATAATTTGTTATGAAATACACATTAGTCATAAAACAAGGTCAAGACGGCTTTTTGATAGGACAATTAAAGGAATTGCCGGAAGTGTTTACACAAGGAACAACCATAACCGAATTGAAGGAAAATATTGCCGATGTGCTTGATTTGTATTTGGAAAAATAAGTACTGATTTTACATGTGCTTTCAAACAGATTACACAAAAGGATTGATTATACGCAATTGATTTTCTATTAACATATTGTGTTGCATATCTTCCGAATAAAGAATTTGACAATCATTTTGCACAGCCGATGCGATTATTATAGCATCAAATATTTGAAAATCATATCGTTGTATTAGGTGTTTTGCATATTGCAAAGCCTGTTCATCGACATTACAAATTGAACACCGTTTCAAATTCGGCAAACACGCATCAACAATGTGTTGTTTTGGTATTTTCAACGCTCGTTTCATAACGTTGATGTACTCAGATACCACCTGCGAAGAAATTACCGGCGATTGTACAATTAAATTTCGAGCAATATCTTGCTTTCTTTCAGATTCTTGATTGTGCGTATAAATTAACACATTCGTGTCGATAGCAAAATTACTCATAATTGTTAGCCTCGTCTCTATCAAATGTAAAGTTCGACAAATCAACCAAATAGTTGTTTAATTCATTATCTAATGAGCTGCGTTCTTTTTGGTATTTTATTTTTTTTGTGGCAGCATTGAGTTTTACTTCATTGGTAATTTCTTCCATTGTCATAGTTGATAAATTGTATTTTTCCGCCAACGATACTGTTTTATTCAAATTCTGACGCATCAACTGTTTGCTGACAATATCAATAAAATTAGAAAAATTCAATTTTTCACTTGGAATGCCAAACATTCCATATTCCATGTCTGATATTGCTACTTGTAGTGTTCTCATAGTTTCTCAAATTAGTAAATACAAATGTAGTACTTTTTTCCGGCAAAAAATACTTTTTGGTGTTTTTTTTGCTTTGAGTCCGATTTCTTACCATTTCTTTTTATTTTTGTGCTTTGGCAATTACGAAATGAATCCCAAACATTGTATTAGAAAAAAATGAATAATTCCCTCACAAAACAACTCCACCGAATTTTTCGTAACAACGAAACTAAACTGCACATTCTCAATTATTTATTTTGGGAATGTACATGGCGTTGCAATTTAAAATGCCTGCATTGCGGTTCTGATTGCAAGGCAAGCAGCACCTTTCCCGATATGCCGTTTGAGGATTTTCTTACGGCAATTCAACCTCTGAAAAAAGCCTACCCACGAGATAGCATAACCGTTGCCATAATGGGTGGCGAGCCGCTCGTGCGCAGCGATTTGGCGGAATGTGGAAAAAAATTGCGTGAACATGGTTTTCGTTGGGGAATTGTAACAAACGGTTACGCCTATGATGAAGCAAAACACGCAGAATTGATTTCCGCCGGAATGGGCAGTATTACCGTGAGTTTAGACGGTTTGGAAGAAAATCACAATTGGTTGCGCAATAATCCTAAAAGTTTTGAACGAGCCATTGGAGCATTGGAATTAATTGTTACCTGCCCACGTTTAAATTACGATGTGGTAACCTGCGTACATCAAAAAAACTTGGCAGAATTGCCTGCATTGAAAGAGTTTTTGATTTCAAAAAATATTAAAAAATGGCGAATTTTCACCATTGCGCCCATTGGCAGAGCCGCCGAAAATCCGGAACTGCTGCTTTCGAGCAAACAAATACGGGAATTAATGAATTTTATTGCCGAAACTCGCAAAACCGACAACAGAATAAACCTGTATTTTAGTTGCGAAAGCTATGCAGGCGATTACGAAAAAAAAGTACGTGACAGTTATTTTTTCTGCCGGGCAGGTATAAATATTGGCTCTGTGCTGATTGACGGCTCAATTTCTGCCTGCCCCAATATTGACCGCAGTTTTGCACAGGGCAACATTCACAACGATAATTTTTTGGACGTTTGGGAGCATCGTTTTGATGTGATGCGCAACCGGAATTGGTGTAAAACAGGCATTTGCAAAAATTGCAAAGATTTTAAACACTGCAACGGCGGCGCAATGCACTTGTGGAATGCAAAGCGGGATTGCGTGATGGGCTGCGTAGCGAAAATTTTAGAACGCAGATGACACGGATAACGCAGATTTACACAGATTTTTATTGCAAGATAATTCTTATCCGCTAAAATCCGTGTCATCTGCGTTATCCGCGTTCCATTATTCAACAATACTACTGCGCCTTACGCGGCATTGATTTCTGCGTAACTTTCGGTGCAGCAGTTTTGGTCATTTTCGGAGCTTTTGCCACGGTTTGTTTTGGTTTTGCCGCCGGTTTTGCTTTTACTTCCGGTTTTGCCGCTTGTTCCGCGCCTTCTGTTGCAGCTGTTTCTTCCTCTTTTTTCTCGAAATCAAGCATATCTTTTGACTGCAAAATAGTGTACCACGAAAGCACTTTTTTCATATCGCTCACATACACACGTTCTTTGTCGTAGTTTGGAAGAATGTCTTCAAAATACTCTTTTACTTCGTCGTTGCTTGCATTTTTGCCAACCGAGCAGGCTGCTTTGTTCTCAATTTTGCTGATTTTTTCAAACACATCAACCAAAGGAACTTCGGTTTCGGTTGTAAAAATTGCAATATCGCCAAGCGTGCTCACTTTTGTGGTTTGATACACCGGAATACGTTTGCCGGTTTCAAGCGATTCCACAATGATAGAATTTGAATTTTTTGCGATTAGTTTAAATAATCCCGATTGTCCGGAAACTGCTAAAATGTCGTTAAGCATAATACTGTTTGTTTTAAATTTATTTTATATCTCGTTGTTTTTTAATTTTTTCGTAGGCGTCGTTTACTTTTTTAAATTTTTCGGTTGCCGATTTTTGCACCTCTTCGCCCAAATGGCTCACTTTGTCGGGGTGGTATTTCATTGCCATTTTTTTGTAGGCTTTTTTTACATCTTCGTCGCTTGCATTTTCGGTAATTTCGAGCACTTTGTAGGCATTTTCCAAATTATCGGACGCAGAATTTATATGCAAACTTGCGTGAATCGACTGAAAATCGGTAGGCGTAATTCCCAAATAGTGAGCAATTTGCGCTATAATTTGCTTTTCCGGTTCGGAATATTGCGCATCGGAAAGTGCAAGTTTAAGCAAAAAATGTAACAATTCCAAACGCGAAGCGTAGGTCATATTGACCCGGATTTGCATACACACTTCGTACAACGGAATTGGTTTTTTGAGCACATCGCGCAGTACGTGCAACAATTCTTCCATTTTTTGCTGCCCATACGAACGTGCTAAATATGATTTTACAAAATCCAATTCAACACGTTTTACCGAACCGTCGGCTTTCATTACAGCCGCTATAAGCACAATCAAACTCAACGCAAAATCACGCGGCGATGCCTGGCTAAATTGGCTGCCGTTCTGCACGGTAACAGTAGTGCCATCGAACACTGCGCCAATGGCAAAGCCCACCAAAGCCCCAATTGGTCCGCCCAAAGCGAAACCTGCTGCTGCTCCTATAAATTTTCCTAATTTTGCCATTTATATAATTATTGTTGTGTCTTAAAAAAAGTGGATTAACTTCGTTGAGGGCTTTGCCGTTGCTTCGTTCCTCGCAATGACGCTCTTTCGTACGTCATTGCGAGGAACGAAGCAATCTATCATTTTTTGTTATTTATATCATTATGTATATTTAAAATTTGCAAAAGTGCAAAATTATTATTTTCTATCACATAATCAGCTTTTTGCGCACAAATTGTATCACATTGCTGCATTTTTATGCGTTTTTCCACTTCGGCGCGTGTGCAATTATCGCGTTTCATAACTCGTGCGATTCGTGTTTCGAGCGGCGCAGTAATATATATTGTATAGTCAAAATGTTTGGGTAAATCATTTTCAAACAGCAGAGCCGTTTCCATAATCGTATAAGCAGGCATTTCGACTCCGCTCAATGACCGGTGCTGCGCCGACCATGTTTTGTAATCCTCAATTACCACAGGGTGCACTATTGCATTCACTTTTTGACGTAAATCATTGTTATTAAATATGTGATTTGCAAGCAGTTGTTTTTGCAATTCATTTCCTTTATACAATTCTTCGCTAAAGAGCGCAATCAACTGTGTGCGAATAGTTTCATCGGTTTGCATCAGTTGTTTTGCACGTTCATCGGAATTGTACACAGGCACGCCGAGAGCAGTAAATATTTTTGCCATGCAGGTTTTTCCGCTGCCTATTCCGCCGGAGAGGGCTATTTTTTTAGACATTAGACTTTTAGACATTAGACTTATAGACACAAGACTTTTAGATTTTTAGGTTTGAGATATGAGATTTTTAGGCAATGTTAGGCTGTTGCAGAGATTGACACCACAAAAGTACAACATTACAAACAAAAAAACCACCAACATTCTAATAATTAAAACATTGGTGTTTTTTTCTTTGTGACCCCGGAGGGATTCAAACCCCCAACCCTCAGAGCCGAAATCTGATATTCTATTCAGTTGAACTACGGAGCCTTTTGTGGGCGCAAATGTAGCAAATTAATAATTAATAATTAATAATTACCGATTAATTTCTTCGCTATTTTTTTAAGTCGTTGAACTTTAAATTTTTAAATCCCCTCTCTACATTCCAAACGCATAATAAAAAACTCCCGGCACATCGCCGTACACACCTTCAATCATAACGCCGCCTGTTTTGTTTTTCATAATTTCCGCAAAATGGTCGGCATTTTTTATAACAGTGTTGTCAACTTTTGTGATAATAAATCCAGGACGCATATTGGTGTGCTTTTGCACAACGCCCGATTGAATTGCCGTAACCTCAACACCCGACGGTTTGCCAACGGCTTTCAACGTTTTTTCATCGGCATTTTTAATGCTGATTCCTAAATTTTGGAGTACGTCAACAGTTGGTTTTTCGGTCAAACTTGCCTTGCCTTCTTGGTTGGTAAGGGTTAGGGTAAACGTTTTTTCGTTGCCGCTTCTATTCACACGCACTGTTACTTGGTCGCCGGGGGCGCGTCGCCCGATAATTTCTTGCAAATCGGCTACTGAATTTACTTCAATATTATCTACCGATACAATCACATCTTCTATTTTCATGCCTGCTTTTTCGGCTGCGCCGGTAGGGTTTATTCCGTCGATAAACACGCCTTTGCGCACTTTGAGCGATTTGCTTTTTACAAGTTCGGCATCAACGGTGCGAATTGTAACGCCCAAGAAACCACGTTGCACTACACCGTATTCTTTTAAATCGCTGATAATTTTCAATACAATATTGCTCGGCACGGCAAATCCATAACCCGAATACGACCCCGTAGGGCTTGCAATTGCGGTGTTTATACCTATCAAATCGCCCACGGCATTGGTAAGCGCGCCGCCGCTATTGCCCGGATTGATTGCCGCATCGGTTTGTATAAATGCTTCGATAGCATATTTTTGTTGCAAAATATTGATATTGCGTCCTTTGGCGCTCACAATTCCGGCGGTAACGGTAGAATTGAGGTTGAACGGATTGCCCACTGCCAGCACCCACTCTCCTACTCGCACATCGTCGCTATTGGCAAATGTAATAACCGGCAAACTATCGGCTTCGATTTTCAGTAAAGCAATATCGGTATTGGGGTCGGCGCCCACAACTTTTGCCGTAAACACTTGTTGGTCGTGCAAGGTTACGGTAATTTCATCGGCATCTTTTATTACGTGATTATTGGTTACAATGTAGCCATTTGCCCGCACTATAACGCCCGAACCTGCACCTTGCCGCACATTCGACCGTTCTTGCTGCGGCATTTGCCACCCGGGACCAAAAAAATCTTGCCAAAAATCCATTCCGGGAGGTGTTGAACTGCCCCGAACGGTTGTTTTTGTGGCTATGTGCACCACCGTAGGCATTACTTTTGCCGATGCTTCAACAAAATCGGCAGGTGCGGTATTGTTTCGCACACTCGAATATGTAACCTGCTGAATGCCGGTTGTTTGCGACTGTTCTATTGCCTTATCGGCAACATTGAAAATAGCTGATTGATTTACTCCAAAAAGTAAAAAAGTGCACACGCCTCCTAAGAAAGCGGCACCGAAATAAATTGCGATTTTTTTGAAATTCATTTTTATTAGTGATTAATGGTTAATGAAATGATTAGTTAGTTATTCAGTTATTTGATACAAAAATATTATCTTTTTACACAACGTATTAATTTACCGATAAATAACTTTGCCAAAGTTTAGAACTTTGGCAAAGTTTGTTTAGCAAAGTTCGTCTTTTATTTCCCTTATGGAGGACTGTTATTTTTTTAAATAAAACAACAAAGTTTTTTAAAATATTGTATGCAAAAGAAGTTTTTTTTCATTTTCTTTGCCGTGTGAAATAAAAAAAACAAAAAAACGATATGAGTGGCTTTTTTGGGTGTGCCTCTGTAAGAGATTGTGTTGCCGACGTGTTTTACGGCACCGATTATCATTCGCATTTAGGAACAAGACGTGCCGGTATGGCATTTTACAATGGTAAAAATTTTGTTCGTTCAATCCACAGTTTAGAAAGTGCATATTTTCGCAATAAATTTGAAAATGAACTACCCAAATTTGAAGGCTCAAAAATAGGAATAGGCGTTATAAGCGACACCGAATCGCAGCCGGTTACCATAACTTCGCACTTGGGCAGATTTTCGGTAGTAACAATGGGGCGCATTGCCAATATAAATGACCTTGCCGACGAAATGCTTGCCAATAAAGTGCATTTTGCCGAACTTTCGGGTTCCGATATTAATGCAACGGAACTTGTGGCGGTTATGATAAGTAATTGTTCGTCGTTCGAAGAAGGCATACAAAAAGTACAACAAAAAATAAAAGGCTCGTGCAGTTTGCTCCTCCTCACAAACGAAGGCATTTACGCCAGCCGCGATAAATTTGGGCGTACGCCGATTGTAATAGGAAAAAATGCGGACGGTTACGCAATTGCCACCGAAAGTTCGTCGTTTCCCAATTTGGATTACGATTTTGAGCATGAGCTTGGAGCTGCCGAAATTGTTTTTGTTACTTCCCAAGGCATTACACAAATACAAAAACCCGGTTGCCGCAAGCAAGTGTGTTCGTTTTTGTGGGTTTACTATGGCTATCCATCGTCGTATTTCGAGGGCATAAATGTAGAAGCAAGCCGCAACAACAATGGCGGTGCGCTCAGTTTGAACGATACCGAAACCGAGATTGATTTTGTAAGCGGCGTTCCCGATTCGGGAATTGGGCACGCAGTTGGCTATTCCAATGCTCGCAAAGTTGATTATAAAAGAGCGTTTGTAAAATACACGCCCACATGGCCCCGAAGTTTTATGCCGGCAAATCAAAGTATGCGTAGCTTGGTTGCGAAAATGAAAATAATTCCCAACAAAGCGCTTATTTGTGGTAAAAAAATGGCGATTTTGGACGATTCAATCGTGCGGGGAACACAATTTAAAGATAATATTGTAAAACTGCGCGAAGCCGGAGTAAAAGAAATTCATATTCGTGTAGCCTGTCCGCCGCTTGTGTACCCATGTGTGTTTTTGAATTTTTCAACATCGCGCACCACGTTTGATTTATACACCCGCCGGGTAATTCGAGAATTGGAAGGAACAGAAAATTTTAACGATGAAACTGTTGCCGAATATGCCGATGAAAATTCGGAAAAACACGCCCATTTGATAGAGTATATGGCGAAACAGATTGACGCCGATTCGCTTAAATTCCAAAAACTTTCAGACCTTGTAAAGGCAATTGGTTTGCCCAAAGAAGATTTGTGCACGCATTGCTGGGACAATTCGAGTTATATGGAATAGTGGTTAGTGATTAATGGTTAACGGTTAATCATTAACCACTAACCGTTAACCATTAATCACTGTAATATATTCCGCCAACATTCTGCTAAATGCAAGCGGCAAACGAGGACTTTCAATTCGTTTTTCTTGCAAACAGCGATGCACCTCTTCTATTTCGTAATTGTAGCCATTACCACAATATTCGGGCGTAATGTCTTCATAGTCATGATTGTTTTCATCATAATCGGTATGAAGATGTATAGCACACGGGCAATGCCACATTCGCTGCATTTCAATGTAACCGGCGCTGCCTTTTATGACGGCACTGCACGATAAATTGCGGGTAAACGAAACTTCCATATCGGCAATTGCGCCCGATTGGTATTGAAAACGGATTATGCTGTCCACATCAATATTTTGCGCTGTGCGTTCTATTTTTTTCTCTATTTTTTGCGGCTCGCCTAAAAGGTGTAACACCAAAAACAAGGGGTAAATTCCAATATCAAACATCGCTCCTCCGCCCAATTCGGGTGAAAATAAGCGTTTATTTTCGGGCGATGCCTCAAAACCAAAATTTACCTGTATTGATTGTAACTCCCCTATTTTTCCCGACAGTATGCACTGTTCAACAGTGGTAATCGACGGCAAAAACCTCGTCCATAAGGCTTCCATTAAAAAGGTTTGGTTTTGTTTCGATAATTGTATCAAACTATCACATTGTTCCACAGTAAGTGTCATGGGTTTTTCGCACAAGCATGGTTTTTTGTGTTCCATGCACAAACGAACAAGTTCGTAATGCGTGTTGTTGGTTGTGGCTACGTACACCACATCAATTTCGGGGGCAGCAATTAATTCTTCATACGAAACGTATATTTTTTCAGCATTGTAAGCAATTGTAAATTCTTCGGCTCGCTGTTGCGAACTTGATGCCACGCCATATAAATGTGCCTGAGGAACTGCTTGCAAGCCTTCAGCAAATTTGTGCGCTATTTTTCCGGGACCGATTATTCCCCAATTGTAAGTGGTCATAGAGGTTTGGTTTTAGGGTTTGTTGGTTGACAAGTTTTGAGGTTGAGAAAATGATGTGTACAAAAGTACATAAAATCTATAAATTACAGAAGCTATTCGTAAATACAAAAAGGAATTGAAGTAGAAATTTTGATAAATTTCAAAAAAATACTATCTTTGCCTCTCAAATTTTAATACAAATCATTATGAAAAAAGTAGTAGAAGACTTGCACCAATTATTTGACGATTTCAAAGTTGATGCAATATTACAGTTAGAAAAAGCGAATAAAGCCGCTGGAACTCGTGCAAGAAAAACATCTCTTGCTATCGAAAAAGCATTGAAAGATTATCGCAAAAAATCAATTGAAGCATCTAAAAAATAAGATGTTTTAAAACAAAAAAAGCAGAATTTCTCACTTAATTCTGCTTTTTTTGTGCTGTTAAACCACCACACGCACCGTAGGCGGAAAACTTATAATGGAAACATTCGAGAAATGGCAACAAGTATCGAGCCACACAGGGCGCAGAAGTTTTTGTACGAATATGTATAAACGTGGCTTACCTACTCTTATGATAATGAGTATATCGGGGCACAAAACCGAAAAATCATTTTTAAAGTATATTAAAGTAAAACAAAACGAACACGCTGAAATGATGAAAAAGGCGTGGGAGAATATGTATAAATAGGGACAGTAGCTAATAGGTACAACCCCCCCCCC
>WQTX01000085.1 GCA_009786075.1 Bacteroidota bacterium
AAACTACTAACGTTGCCACCGAGGTAAATTTTGATACTAAAAAGGCGAATTTTACGGCGAATGATTCGCTCACGGTGGTACAATTTCCTCGAAATAAATACATTAGCTATGTGAAACATTTTTCGTGGGATTTGATAACAAAAGAAATCGAACTTGGAAGCGTGGGGGCGTTGACAAATCCTGCTGTGGCGCCAAGCGTACATTTTTATTCGGTGCACCCGCGTCAAGATACCTTGAATTTCAAAGCGGGCTATGCCAAATACGATATGAAAAATTATATTATTCAAGCGCGCAAAGTACCTTATATAGATGTGGCAAATTCGCGTATAATGCCGCACACCGACAGCACGGTGCGGGTGTTTGAAGATGCCAATATGCAAACAATTTCCAATGCCGAAATGTTTGCCGACCGCACCAACCGTTTCCACAGAATTTACAACGGTACGTTTGAACTGAAAGGCAGGCTTGCATTTTCGGGAACAGGTACAATTGATTACGTTGACGAAACCAAAAAACGCACTCCGATAGCGCTTTCGGAAATTTCGCTTAGTGCAGAAAAACGTACCATTGCTAAGGGAAATATTGCCGAGGATGCGAACTTTTCGCTTTCGCCGGTGTTTAAATATTATGGTAATGTGCTCATTAACTCATGGCGCAAAGATTTGATTTTCGATGGTCATGTATTAGCCGATTTCCAATGCAAATCACGTCCGCCGTCACGTGATTACGAACAATATTCGCCGGCATGGTATGCGTTTAAATCGGAAATTGACCCGAATGAAATTTTCATTCCAATTGTGCAATCGCCAACCGATATTTTCAAAAATCCGTTGGGAACATCGTTGTATTTGGCTTATCGCCCAACCAATATTTATGCGGCATTTATGACACCGAAATATTTTGAAAAAGATATTCCTTTGATTGATGCTTACGGGTATTTGTTCTACGACAAAAACTCGAAACGCTACAAAATCGGACCACGTGAGAAAATCCTGAACGATTCTATCAATGGCAATATTGTAACATTCCACCGTGAAAATTGCAATGTGTATGGTGAAGGTTCTATCAACTTGGGCGTTGATTTGGGGCAAGTGAAATACAAAAATTATGGTTCGGTAACGCACAATTCCAACACCGGACGCACAACACTTGAAACCGTAGCGTATGTTGATTTCTTCTTCGACCCTAAAATTATGCAATCAATTGGCGATACGCTTGCCAAACGCAATACATTGTTGCCGGTAGATATGGCTACTAAAAAATTCCATAGAGGAGTAATTGAAGCACTTGGCACGGCGCAGGCAAATGAGTTTTTCAAAGAAATTCAATTGTACGGAACGATACGAAAACTACCAAAAGAATTAGACCGCACAATTACGTTCTCGCAACTTGATATGGTGTGGGACACTGCCGCTTCGGCATTCCGTTCGGTAAAAGGTGCGCAAATAGGCGTGATGAGTATTGGTGGCGTGGTTGTGAATAAAATGGTAACCGGTCATGTGGAATACGCAAAATTGTATCGTGGCGATATGCTTACCATTTATTTGGAACTTGACCCCAGTTCGTGGTTTTTCTTCCACTACGAAAATCAAGAATTGCTGTTTGTGAGTTCCAATAGAGCGTTCAACGACGCAGTTGATGCGATAAAAGAACCAAAACGTACTATGCAAGTGCCTAAAAAAGAAGCACAATTCAAATACAGTACAACTTCCGAAGCGTGGAAAACCAACGTGATAAACATGATACGTTCGGGGGCAGGCTACAACAATTTTATGCCGCCAACCATACCGCCGGTACTTCGTAATGCAGGAAGTGCGCAATTTGATGGTCAAGAAAGAGCCAAAGATGATGAAGCCGACGGCGAAACCGACGAAGATGGCGAAACCGACGGAAGCGCAAGCAAACCAAGCGGTAATGAAAGCAATGCTGCAAAATCAACCGAAAAAGAACAAAAACCAACAAAATCTGACGATGACGAGCCTGTAAAAGACAAGAAAACAAAAGCTCCGAAGAAAAAATCGGCAGATGATTATGAGGATTAATAAATAAAAACAAGTAAACGAGTTGACAAGTGAACAAGTAAACGAGATAAATTATAATCATAACTCGTTTACTTGTCAACTTGTTAACTTATCAACTAAAATTTAAAACTATGTCAGAAAACCAAGATTTAATAACCGAAGCATTTAAGCCAAAAACTTGGCTAAAAATAAAATCCGACGATTCGTGGGAAATTTACAAAATACAATCAGAATTTGTAACCGGATTTAAGAAATTGACAAGAATGGGACCTTGTGTTTCCATTTTCGGGTCGGCTCGCACGAAAGAAAACGAAAAATATTACAAACTAACACAGGAAATTGCAAGAAAATTGACCGAAAACGGTTTTGGAGTTATCACAGGCGGCGGACCGGGAATAATGGAGGCTGCCAACAGAGGAGCAAAAGAAGGAAATGGGAAATCGGTGGGATTAAATATTGATTTACCATTTGAGCAACACCCAAACAAATACATTGATTCCGATAAATTGATAGATTTTGAATATTTCTTTGTACGTAAGGCAATGTTTATGCGCTATTCGCAAGGCTATGTAGTTATGCCCGGCGGATTTGGCACACTCGATGAATTGTTTGAAGCACTCACACTTATTCAAACCGAAAAAATTGGTGCGTTTCCGGTAATACTCGTAGGAAAAGAGTATTGGGAAGGCTTGTTGGATTGGATTAAACGAGAAATGATAACCGAAGCCCATTACATTTGTGTCAAAGACATGCAATTAATTCACTTGGTAGATGAAGCGAACGATGTGGTGCGGATTATCAATGAATTTTATGAAGAGCATGGGGCGAGAACGAATTATTAGGAATAAAAAAAGCGACCGAATTTCGGTCGCTTTTTTTATTTATATTTCTGCACTCGCAGCCTCAATATCTTTATTCACTTTTTTCACAAGTCCTTGTAAAACTTTTCCGGGACCAACTTCGGTAAACGATGTTACGCCGTCGGCAATCATATTTTGCACGGTTTGTGTCCAACGCACCGGAGCGGTAAGTTGCGCAATTAAATGTGCTTTTATTTCTGTCGCATCGGTATATGGTAGTGCGTCAACGTTTTGATACACAGGGCAAATTGGGTCGTTGAAATTTGTTCCGGCAATTGCCGCTTCCAATTCTACACGGGCAGGCTCCATAAGCGGCGAGTGAAATGCGCCGCCTACCGGCAATTTAAGTGCACGTTTTGCACCTTTGGCAAGCAACAGTTCGCAGGCTTTGTCAATTCCGGCATTTGAACCCGAAATTACCAATTGACCCGGGCAGTTGTAATTTGCCGCAACCACCACTTCGCCTTCGATAGATGCACACACATCTTCTACGGTTTTATCGTCCAAATTCAAAATTGCAGCCATTGTCGAAGGATTTTTCTCGCAGGCTTTTTGCATAGCCATTGCACGTTTTGAAACCAACACAAGTCCATCTTCAAACGAAAGAGCCTCGGCAGCTACCAATGCCGAAAATTCGCCCAATGAATGACCGGCAACGGCTTCCGGTTGGAAATTGTCGCCCAAAACTTTTGACATAATTACCGAATGTAAAAACACGGCAGGTTGCGTTACTTTGGTTTGTTTCAAATCTTCGTCGGTTCCGGCAAACATAAGGTCGGTAATGCGGAAACCTAAAATTTCGTTTGCTTTTTCAAACAATTCTTTTGCTTGCGGGTACGTGTCGTACAAATCTTTGCCCATGCCCACAAATTGTGCCCCTTGTCCGGGGAAAACGTATGCTTTCATTTTTTTTTAGTTTTATAGTTTATAGTTTAATAGTTTTATAGGTTTTTGTGTTCGTTGATATTTATTTCTTAATCCCTTGCTTCCTGCACCCTCGTTTCCTTGTCTCCTCGTTTCCTAAAAAACTAATGCAATTTCGCTCCCACCAACGACATAAATTCATCACGAGTTTCTTTATTGGTAAATGCGCCGGTAAATGCCGATGTGGTGGTTGCCGAATTTTGTTTTTGTACACCGCGCATTTGCATACACAAGTGTTCAGCTTCTATAATTACGGCTACGCCCAAAGGATTTAACGTTTCTTGTATGCAGTTGCGAATTTGTACCGTCATGCGTTCCTGTACTTGCAGGCGGCGAGCGAAAATTTCGACCACACGGGCAATTTTGCTCAATCCGGTAATGTAACCGTTGGGAATATACGCCACGTGCGCTTTGCCTATAAATGGCAAAATATGATGCTCGCACAGCGAATAAATTTCAATATCTTTTACCAGCACCATTTGGCGGTATTCTTCTTTAAACATTGCCGAACGCAACACTTCTTTCGGATTGCAATCATAGCCGTTCATAAAAAATTGCATAGCTTTTGCCACACGCATAGGCGTTTTTTCGAGACCTTCACGGTCGGGATTTTCGCCAAGCAACTGCAAAATTTCTTTATAATGAGCAGCTAACTTGAGCATAGTTTCTTCGTTGAAGTGCTCTGTGCGCTCGTAATTTGCCGGTTGAAAGTCGGTATTGCTGTTTGTCATTTGTTATACTTTGTGTGAATTGCGGGGCAAATATAATCAATTACGAATTACAAATTACGAATTATGAATTAAAAAAGCCTTGTGGTGGACATAACCTCATTTTTCAAATCGTATCATATTTGCCAATTGTAAAAAATACTCAGTACTCCAAATTTCCATTTCTTGCGGATTTTTCAAAAATGGGCGGACATCGTTTTTAACGGTGCTTTTCGCTGTCCCGCAGGGACAACACTTTATTAACCGTAGGATTTATCCTACGGATGACCACAGCGTACTGCACCATAGTCCCGCAGGGACGACACTTAATTTACCTGTTCCAATCGCGCTCGTCAAAATCCAAACCCATTTCCTTGATAAATGTATTGTATTCATCTCGAAATGAATTTGTTTTATGATGTTCCTGCTGATTGATTATATAATTTTATACTAACTGATTTTCAGTTATTTTTTCTATGTACGGTTTTTCTTCCATTTCTTTTTTGTTTTTGTCTATATCATCGCCACAAGAATATACAAGTAGCGAAATAAATAGTATTGTTATTAATTTTTTCATAAGTAATTTTAAATTGATTTTTTTATATTTTTAACGCTTTAAGATGATAAATTTTCTCTAAATGTACAATAGGTAATTTTATTTTACATTAACAAAAATCCCACAACCAAAGCAATACAACACTTAACACCCTTCACAAGAAAAAACGTTTTTTTCGATTCGGCAAAAAGCGGAAGTGCAGCATGACCTTCCTGCACAATAAAATTGGCGAGTAAAATTCCAATAGGAATTACGCCGGTCAAATAGAGCGAAATAAAAATAATATGCGGTCCCGATTCGGGAATAAGACCAATGAGAATTGCCATAATGAGCAAATAGAATTTGTGCGTTTCAACAAATTCGCTTACCGAAAAATGCGAATTGAGTACAAACACTACAAGCAACAAAATTGTTGTCCATACAAAAATTTTGAGAAAATGTTTTTTAATAGTATGTCCCCACAAGTGTTCTTGCAAAAAATGTTCGGGTACAACCGTCACAATATACGCCAAAATCAGAGCTAAACCAATGTATGTGAGAGCAGACCAATTAAATCCGTGTTCATGATGATGTTCGGTGTGCGTACAAGTTGCATCGTGCAACGAAAATGCGTCAACAAAATCGTGGCTATGCCCTATTTGGTTGAAAGCGGCAAGAACAATAATTCCACCCAAAAACACCAATAACCAAATTCGCAGTTGCGATAAATGCAGTATATTGGTTTTCAAACTTTGCCACCGATTGGGTATTTCACAATCGTGTTCATGAATTTCAAAATGTGCAATAGTCGGCAACGGTTTTTTACGTTTTTTTACAATTGTATTGCAAACTAATCCGCTCACAATGGCAAGCGCAAGCAAAATTCCGGCAACAAGCAATCCCACACGTGGGTTGAGCGAAAAAAGTATAAACGCTTCGTCGCCCATGGCAGCAATAAAAGCCGCCAACAGCGCACCAAACGAAACCAAATTGTGCGCATAAAATGTTACCACCGTGTACGCTCCCAAACAACCCGGCAACAATCCGAGCAGGGCACACATGAAAATTTGCATTGTGCCGTTTTTTTGCAGCATTGCGTTGAATTTTCCGGCAGTGCGAACGTTCACGTATTCAATCACAACCATCATTGCCAATACGAAAAACGTAATGGACAGGGAGTTTTTTAGTATGTCTAAGATTGCTTCCATTTTTTTAGAACGCGGATAACGCAGATGACGCGGATTATCACGGATTTTAATTAATTATCAGCGGAAATTTGCGTAATCCGTGTCATCTGCGTTCTTTTACGCTTTCAAAATCACATCAATTCGCCCCATTTCCTCGCCACTTATCTGCGGCGAATTAAGTTGAAAATTTTTATTAATAATTTGCTTAAAATAATAAAATTTAGTATCTTTGTCGCGTAATGTTGTTTCACTTTTTGTTGTTACAATATTTGGATTGGGGTGTCCCCGGTCGGAAAAGGGTTACTTTATGGTAACTCTTTTTTTATGGAAATATCTTCAATCCGTGTTTTCTGCCATTTTGTGTATATATTTTGGGTTCAATAATATCAAAAGCGTTATTTACAGCGCAATTATCTAATACATATCGTGTTATAGGGTACGCAGCAAGGTCGGCAATTTGCAATCCAATTATATTTTCTTTCTTATCTTTGAATTCAAAACTTTTGAAATACGACTTTATTCTTGCCGGTTTAACAAAATATGTTCCTCTGTCCAACACTTCGTTGTAATAATTGAGCAACGCCGCATCTTCTTTTTTTCCTCTTTTTTCCACGTATGTGTATAATTCTATTTTCTCTTCATTTCGACTATCTAAAAAGAAGATAGTTCTCTCAATAATATACGAAAGCGACAAACCGTACACATCACTCAATCGTCCGTATTTTCTTATATATGGCTCTTTCAAAATGCTGCACGCAACAATCGTATAGTCGCCGTTTTTCATTATTGAGTTTGTATCTTCGTAAAAAGATTTCTTTATATGTAAGTCGAATAAAATTTCAAAACCTTTTTCGCATTTTCTAATATCACGAGAGTGAAGTATAATCTTTTTTTCGCCCCAATATTTTCGTTTCATTTCTAAAGCTTTGTTGCTAATTTCATTATAATTTCTTTCAGACATAAGTATGCCGCATAAAGTGAAAATTGGAAATGAAGGGTCAAAATTTGATAGATTTTGGTCACCACACTCGTCTAAAAAAAGATAATATTTCATACTTACGCTTTCAAAATCACATCAATTCGCCCCATTTCCTCGCTACTTATCTGTGGCGAATTAAGCGCCTTTAAATTAGTTTGCAACTGCGCCACCGAACTTGCGCCAATCAATACCGAAGTTACGCCTTTGTGCCACAACCACGCTATTGCCAATTCCGAAAGCGATTGACCTCGTTCTTGCGCCAAAGCGTGTAATTGCTGAATTTTCGGTAATTTATTGCGCACTTCCTGTTCTTGCAAAAATGAATTTTCGAGCGAAGCGCGTGAATGTTCGGGAATACCATTCAAATAGCGGTCGCTCAACAAACCTTGTGCAAGTGGTGAATAGGCTATTGAACCAACTTTTTCCTGTGCAAGCGTTGCCATTAAACCGCTTTCTTCGGGTTCGACGGCAAACATTGAGTAACGCATTTGATGTATTAAACACGGAATTGCACGCTCACGCAAAATTGCGAGCATAGCAATCGTTTGCTCTTTGGAATAATTCGATATGCCTATATATAATGCTTTTCCTTGCCGGTAAATTAATTCCAAAGCATCGGCAGTTTCTTCCAGTGGCGTGTTGGGGTCAAACCGGTGATGATAGAAAATATCAACATAATCCAAGCCCATGCGTTTAAGGCTTTGATTGCAACTTGCCACAAGATATTTTTTTGAACCGCCGTCGCCATACGGACCGCTCCACATGCCATAACCGGCTTTGGTGGAAATTATCAATTCATCACGATAATTTTGAAAATCAGAATGTAACACTTTTGCAAACGTTTCTTCGGCGCTTCCGGCTACGGGACCATAATTATTTGCCAAATCGAAATGCGTAACACCCGCATCGAAGGCATTGAGTAAAATATTTCGAGCGTTTTCAAATACATCAACGCTCCCGAAATTGTGCCACAAACCAAGTGAAAGTTGTGGTAATTCTAAACCGCTTGCGCCGCAGAATGAGTATTTCATTGCGTTGTAGCGATTGTTATTTGCTTTATACATATAAATTAAGTTTTTAAGTTATTTTTGAGTGTCTTGTGTCTAAAAATCTTGTGTCTTGTGTCTATTTTCAAAGTTCTTCCAATTCCGTCAATAACCCCTTGCAGGCATCTTCCAATAAATCAAGCACATATTCAAAACCCTCATAACCACCGTAATATGGGTCGGGAATGATACTTTCTTTAAAAATTTTATTATAGGAAGTCATTTTTTTGATTTTTGCAAAATGATGATTTTCAGACGTTTGATTGCGTAAAGCCTGAATATTATTATCGTCCATGCCAATAATTAAATCAAAATGGTCGAAATCGTATTTTGCATTAAATTTCCGTGAACGGTGGGTAATTGTGTAACCTCGTTTGGTGGCGTGCGCACGCATACGTCCATCGGCAGGCTCGCCGGAGTGATAACCCATAGTGCCCGCCGAATCTATTTCATATTTATTTTGCAAACCTTTTTCGTCAACAAACTTTTGCATAATCGTTTGCGCCGCTGGGGAACGGCAAATATTTCCAAGGCATACAAATAAAATTTTTGTTCTCTTCATAGGCTTGTTTTTTTACAAGGGCAAATATACATTTTTAATTGATACTTCGACAAGCTCAGTAACCGGAAAATTGAAAATTATTTAGTAAACAAGTTGGCAAGTGAACGAGTTGACAAGGAAACAAGTTCAAGTTTTTTCCGTATATTTGCCATAATTTTTAATACTAAACCTTATTCTCTAATAACTAATCACTATTTATGAAACTCTTCGCAATTGAAACCGGTAATTTAATGCTCGATGGCGGCGCAATGTTTGGCGTTGTTCCCAAAAGTTTATGGAAATCAAAATATCCGTCGAATGAACAAAACCTTGTAAATTTGTGTATGTGTTGCCTGCTGATTGACGAAGGCGCGCGCAAAATTCTTGTGGATTGCGGTATGGGAAACACTATGCCCGAATCGCTGTTGAAGCATTATTTTGTAAACGGAAACGATAATTTAAACGATTCGTTGGCTGCTTACGGCTATTCGCCAAATGACATTACCGATGTGGTATTCACGCACTTACACTTCGACCATTGTGGCGGAGCTGTTACAAAACACGTTGACGGAAGTTTGCATCTTACGTTTCCCAATGCTCAATATTGGGTAGGCAAAAAACATTGGGAAAGCGTGCAAAAACCCAACCGCCGTGAACGTCCATCATTTTTAAAAGATAACATAGAACCTTTGCGCGCGAGCGGAAAACTGAATTTTGTAGAAACCACAACGCAACTGACCAAACATGTAGAATTGCGCCTGTTCAACGGACACACCGCCGGACAAATTATGCCGATAGTTTCGTACAACAATACATTCATTGCCTACTGCGGCGACGTAATTCCCACAAGCGCCCACATTCCCGTTTCGTTTGTGTGCGGCTACGATATTCAACCGCTTTTGACCATACAGGAAACTGAAGAATTTTTACAGGAAGCCGTTGAAAAATCTATGATTTTGTTTTTTGAGCACGATATGCAGGTGGAATGTTGCACGGTAAAACAAACGGAAAAAGGGGTTGTGATGGATAAGGCGTTCAAACTTGATGAGATTGAATAATTGAGTAATTGAAAGAAAAATCTGTTATTCAATTACTCAATTATTCATAATCTCCCGCAACGCCACCACCACCAACGCATCTTTTTTTCGCCCTTGCGAAGCTATGCGTATATGACGATTATCTAAACCGATTTTATTAGTACAATCACGCACATACAAATGATAGCGTTCCAACAAAATTCGTTGTAACTCGCTCGCTGTTAATCCGTTTTCTATGCGCAACATATAAAAATTTGCCGACGAAGGATAGACATATAATCCCGAAATTTCGCTCAGTTTTTTATACAAAAATTGCATGTCTGCCATTATTTTTTGGCGTGCCGTATTGTATTCTTTGGTGTAATTTGGCAATTCTTTCAAAAAATATTCGGCAATGGTATTGATATTCCACACCGGTACATAATTGGAAAACAACTGTAAAATTTCTTGATTACCCGTACAAGCGCAGCCCAGCCGCAGCCCCGGAATACCGCAATGTTTACTCAGCGAACGAATAATTACAAGATTTTTATACTGCTCAATATACGGCACAATGCTCGGAATTTCAACTGCCGAAAAATCTATAAACGATTCATCTACAATTATATAGTGTAAGTGTTTGCAGGCTTCGGCAAAACGCAGCATTTCGCTAAGCGGCAACAATTGCCCCGTAGGATTACCCGGATTGATAATAAGCGCCGCCTGCGCTTGGTGCTGCCGTATAAAATGTACATAGTCGTCAACGCATAGTTTATAATCTTCATTTTTAGGCAGTTGAAACAAATGCAATTGATTTTTATTGGGAATTTGTTCAATATATTCACTAAATGTAGGAATGGGAACCGCCAAACTATACTGAGAATGTTTGAGCAAAATGCTAATCAATTCGCTGGAGCCATTACCTGCCACAATGTTTTTTGCAGATGTTTGTAAATACTGAGCCACAGTGTGTTGTAGCACATTTTGATTGCTTGCCGGATACTGTTTTACAAGCCTCGGCAACGCCATTTGCATTTTTTTTACAAATTGTTTCGGTGGAAAATACGGATTGGTAATAAAACAAAAATCAACAATTCGCTGCGCCTGCTCCGCTTCCACTATTTCGGTAAGCGAAGGCGAATGCGATGTGTGGTCGAAAGCAGCGAAATTGAACATTAGTTGAGAATTGAAAGTTGAAAGTTTCTTGCAAATATACTAATTTTTGAATAACTGAATAAAACCCTCTTGTCATTCCTGCGCAGGCAGGAACGGCGAAGCCCTCAACCGAAGTTAATCTCCTAATAAATAGTGCATTCTTCGAGAAGATTCCTGCCTACGCAGGAATGACGGTCTTTTGTCAGTCATTCAAAACCCCGCTTCACACCGAAAACAAACTTTTTTCCTTGTCGTTGGGTGCGTAAATTCAATATATTCGGCGTGCAAGTACAAGCGGTCGGCTTTTATGCCGTACAAATCATCGCCCAGAATAGGGGCATTTAAACCTGCTTGATGCGATGCGTGCACTCGCAATTGATGCGTGCGTCCGGTGTGCAGGAAAAAATGTATTTTTGTTGTAGTTTCGCCGCGCTCCAAAACTTTCCAGAATGTAAGTGATTGTTTTCCATGCTCATAGCACACCATTTGTTGCGGACGGTTGTCTAAATCGGGACGCAACGGCAAGGAAATTTCGCCTTCATCGCCTTCAATAATTCCCTGTAAAATAGCCACATAGCGTTTTTTTACCAGCCGTTCCGAAAATTGCTGTTGCAACCATGCTGCTGTTGCAGTGTTTTTTGCAAACACCAAAATTCCCGATGTTGCCATATCGAGCCGGTGTATCACAAAAATACGTTCTTCATATATTCTACGTAAATACGTATAAGCCGACAGCGCATCGACGTTGCCCGGCACCGACAACATTCCTGCCGGTTTATTGATTACAACAATATCGTTGTCGCTGTACAGTATTTCAACTTTTTTTTCCCGGGCAAGTTCTTCGTGAACAGGATTTTTTTCAACCTGCAAACCTTGCAACATGTGCGCCAAAATTGGCTCGCACTTGGTTTTGCAGGCAGGGTAAAAGATTTTGTGCTTCCGTATTTCCAATTTTGGCGACTGCCCCCACCAAAATTCCGCCATTGCACGAGGTTTGTAGCCATGTTCGTAAGCATAATGCAACAGTTTCGGCGCAGCACATTCGCCTGCTCCCGCCGGTGGAATGCCGCCGAAAATTTCGTTCAACGATTTGCGTTCGCCAAGTGCATTTAAAAAAGTGTAGTGCGAAAAAATTTCATGTTGCAATTGCTCCGATTTTTGTTTGCGTTCGGTTTTTAATTGCTGAATATGAGCAGTATGTATATTTATTTTTTGTTGCAATTCGTCAATTTCGGCTCGCCATTGTTTGCTGCATTGCTTGTAATTGTATTGCAGTCGCAAACTTTCGATTTTCAGTTTTTTGCAGAGTTCGTCATATTCTTGCGCAGTCATTGAAGTTTGAGCATCAGCACGTTGTGCATCGCGATTTGCTTTTTCCGCTTTCATTGCAGTTTTCATTTCTGCCAATTCTGTTTGCATTTTTTGCGTTTTGTGGGCACATTCAGCGCATAGTTTTTGATATTTTTCGTCATTTTCAGCATTGGAAATGAGTTTATTATATTCATTAAGCACCTGTTCGCTTTTGCGGTAAAAACTTTCCTCGTGGGTAATATTTACAATAGGCGGCACAAAAAACGGTAACGTTTGCGTTCCTGCCAATTTTCCCGAAAACGCCGCCAAAAAACCAATCGTACCTTCTTGATTTTCAACAATTAATACACCGAACATTTTCCCGATATTCACACCTTCCATACGGTGGTCTATACCAAAATCGTGTTCAAAATCCTGCTGATGTTCCAGATATTCGTACACTTTTTGAGCAGCATTCAAGCACAGCGGGTGCGGAATGTACTGAAATGGGAAGGTAAATTCGGCGGGAGGCTGGATTTTACAGGCATCTAACGAGTGAAAAAACATTTTTTAGTGGTTAAAATCATTACAAAGCAATTGAATTTATTGTATTTTCAATCCTGCACCTAATTCTACCTTAATACTCTGTATTTTAGTTGTTTCTTCGGGTTCAATAATTAATGTAGCACCCGGTTTTACTTCTACGTCTTGAACGTTGATGACACATGGCGAAGTAACTGTTGTATCTTTGGTTACGGTTTTATTGGTAAAATTAACAATCGGAGCAATGCATATAGTTGATTGGGTTAGAACAGCAGCATAAGCATCTAAACGACCTGCTCCAAGTAATCCGGGATATAAATGAGCATTATTTATCGGTGCGGCTGTATTTTTCAGAATTGTTTCTATTTCTGCCGGTGTTAAATTTGGATTAACGGATAACATTAAAGCAATAGTACCTGACACTAATGGAGCTGCCACTGACGTTCCTGTAACACCTACATAACCATTATTATTAGTAGGTACTGCTACGTAAACTCCCGGAGCACATAAATCAACATATTGATTTCGAGCAAACGACGTATGATAATTATTATTTCTATCAACACCACTAACAACTATTACACCCGGCACATTTGCTATTGTCGAATGGCATATTACCAAAGAGTCATTCCCAGCACTTAATGTCAAAACAGCACCGCCGCCTGTTATTTCTTCTGCATTAGCTTTAGATAATCCTGTGCCTTGCCAACTCACATTTATTATACGCTGTCCGTTGTCATAGGCATTATATATCGCATTTCTTATATCACCGGAACTTGCTGTTCCACCACTACTATGTTGTACTCTGTAAGCAGCTATTTTAGAATTATACCCAACACCACACACACCCTTATTATTATTAGTTGCTGCTGCCGCCGCTCCTGCAACCATTGTTCCATGATGATTGCCTCCGGAAGTTGACCCCGACAAATAAATTATTTGACCACTTAAATCTTCGTGTGCCGTGTCAAATTCCATATCAACAATTGCAATTATAATATTCGGATTACCTTGTGTTATGTTCCATGCGCATCGGGCATTAATTAATTCTATTGCATAATTATCAAATGTTCCATCAACTATTTTTGCATCGTTTATCGGATATGGATACGGACAACCAGCAGAAACCATTTTATGGAGCACAATCTCTTCAAAATATCCGGTTTTTTCCAATTCTCGAACAAATTTGTCTATATTATCACTTTCAATACGAATATCATATACATAAGCCATTCGAGGGAATTTTGATTCCGGACGACTTAATGTTATGGATATAAATTGTTCATTCA